>JAGOGU010000020.1 GCA_017996515.1 Allobrachymonas sp. | reverse complement strand
GGCATGGGCTGTGCCGCAGGGGGATGCAGCAACCGCGCCGCTAACGATGCAACCGGTAGGGCAGCCGCCCGTGCCGCATGCGGCAAGCCATTCGGCAGGGGCGGCGGGCGCTGCGACAGAGGCCCTGCTGATTCAAGAGCGTGGACTGAGCCAACGGCTGCCGCTGAGCGATATTCTGTACGCCCGGGCTGAACAGAAATACGTCATCCTGCACACGCGCCTGGGGCGCGAGTGGGTGTGGGATGGCAGCCTGAGCCAGCTTGAAGAAAAATACCCGCATGTTTTTGTGCGCACTCACCGCAGCACCTTGGTGCAGCGCCAGTTGCTGCGGCAGCTTAAGCATTGCGTGCAGGCCGATGGCAGCGAAGGCTGGTTGCTGCAACTGGAAGGGGCGAGCAATTTGCTGCCGGTTTCGCGCCGCCAATTGGCAGCGGTGCGGCAAGCCATGCAGAATCTGTAAAAAAAGCGCCCGTGCAGGCGCTTTGGGGTGCGGGCGTGGGCGGCCCCGCGTTGATGGGGATTTTTATTGCGCTTGCTGGCTGGTTGGGGGTTGTTGAACGGCCGGGGTGAAAATCTGCATGGTTTCAACCGGATCGAAGCGATAAGGCTGGCCGCAGAAATTGCAGTCCACATGCACAAAGCCTTGCTCGGCCAAAATGCTTTCAACTTCTTCCTGCCCCAGGCTGCGCAGCATATTTGCCACGCGCTCGGCGCTGCAATTGCAATGAAAATGCGGAACCGGGTCACTGCTGTCTGGCGCGAAGCGCAGAATCTGCTCGTTCCAGAACAGGCGGTGCAAAATGGTGTCGATATCCAGTTCCAGCAGTTCCTGGCGAGTAAGGCTTTGCGCCAAAACCGCTAGACGCTGAAAGTGCGATTCTTCATCGTTGGCCATATCTGCCGCGGCCGTGCCGGCCAGATTGCCAGCGCCCTCCATCGGCAGGCGTTGCAGCAGCAGGCCGGTTGCTACGTGCTCGTTGGCGGCCAGCAGCAGGGTGGTTTCCAACTGTTCGCTGCTGCACATGTAGTTTTCGAGCGCGTGTGCCACATTGGAAAGAGGCTGGCCGTCCGCATCCGCCAGGGGCACAATGCCTTGATAGGGTTGCTGGCCGGCCTGGCGATCCAGCGGATCCAGCGTAATGGCGCAGCGGCCTTTGCCATGCGCATTGACCAGTTCAGCCAAGCCGGCATCGGGTGCCATCTCGCCCACCATGCTTGCGGTTGCACGCAGCCCCAGATTGGGCAGCACTTCGGCCACGGCCATTTTCACGGGGCCATCGCCCTGCATCTGCAAAACCAGGGCGCCGTTGAAGCGGATGGACGATTGCAGCAAAACAGAGCCGGCAACCATCTCGCCCAGCATGGTGCGCACGGGGGTTGGGTATGCGCCGCTTTCCGGATTGTTGGCGCGGCGTTTGAGCACTTCCTGCCAGGCGTCGGTCAAGCGAACGATGACGCCCCGAACGGGCAGTCCATCGAAAAGAAATTTCTGAATCTGAGACATGGCTGGATGAGAGAGCGAAGAAAAGCGGGCGTTAGCCCGGCTATGAACAGAATGATCGGATCAAGGATGAGCAGATAAGGGCGATTGGCGGGATTGCAAGGTGGCAGATCAAGGGCAAGGCGGCGCGGTGTGCTGCTGCAGCTTGCCGCTTTACGCTGCCGCTCATGTTTCCTGCAAGGTGCGGCGCAAATGGGCAGGTGGAATGCGCAGGGCCTCGCGGTATTTGGCCACGGTGCGTCTGGCACACTGAATGCCCTGTTCCTGCAGCAGCTCGCACAGTCTGTTGTCGCTGAGCGGTTGTGCGGGCGATTCGTCGGCGATCAGCTGTTGCAGCAGGGCGCGCACTGCTGCGCCGCTGGTGGTTTGTCCGTCTTTGCCTTGCAAGGTGGAGCTGAAGAAATACTTGAGCTCAAACGTGCCCCAAGGGGTGGCCATGAATTTGCCGTTGGTCACGCGGCTGATGGTGGATTCGTGCAACTCCAGCGCTTGTGCCACTTCGCGCAACGCCAGAGGTTGCATGGCCTGCGGGCCCTTGGCAAAAAAATCATGTTGCAGCAGCACGATGGTTTGTGCCACGCGCAAGATGGTGTCAAAGCGTTGTTGCAGGTTTTTGACCATCCAGCGCGCCTCTTGCAGGCGCTGATTGAGAGGGGCCGTGCCTTCGCCCTGATGCTGGCGCAGAGCCGATGCGTACAGGGTGTGCACGCGCACTTTGGGCAATACCGCCGGGTTGATCTCTACATGCCAGACGGGCTGATTTTTTTTGGAAGACTGCGCCACAGTTACCAGCACATCGGGCACGATGATGTTGCGCTCGGTTTGCGCAAAACGCCGGCCAGGCTTGGGCTCCAGCGAGCTGATGAGCTGCATGCCCGCCTTGATTTGCGTGGCCGAAAAAGGGGTGAACTTTTGCAGTTGGCGCACGTCGCGGCGTGCCAGATATTCCAGCGGTTGCTGGCACAGTTCCAGCGCCACTTCGCGCGCCAGCAGCTGCTGGATGGCGTCATCGGCAATGGGCAAGGCCTGCAATTGCAGGCGCAGGCATTCGCCCAAATCGCGCGCGCCCAGGCCCGGCGGATCCAGGGTGCGCAGCAGGCGCAGCGCCACGGTCAGGTGGTGCAGGGCTTCGGAAAAAAGTTCTTCCGCTTCTTCTGGCGAGGCGGGGGCTTGCTGTGCCAGTAGCGATTGCGCCACTTCGGCCAGCGAGTCTTCGAGGTAGCCGTCTTCGTTGAGCGATTCGATCAGGCAATACAGCGCGGCCTGATCGGTTTCGTTCAAACGCAAGGCCAAGGCTTGCTGGTGCAAGTGGTCGTACAGGGTTTGGGGTAGGCAATCCGCCTGTGCGGCATCACCCGCATCATCCGCCGTGCCTTCGCCCCAAGGGGCTTCCAGTGACAGATCGGTCGCGTCGTCAAGAGCGGGTTCAGGTGAGTCGCTGTCGCTGGCCGATACATTGCCCTGGTCTGCGGTTTCGCTCCAATTGTCGGCGTGTTCGTGCACCACGGCCACGCCGTTGTTTTCGTCGGAAAGCAGGGCGAAGCTGTCGGGCAGGCCGTCTTCTTCGGTGCTGTCTTCATCAGCGGTTGGCTTGGGCAACGTATCTTCTGCCGTTGAGGCGGACTCATAGGCATCGTCGTCCATCTGCTCCAGAAAGGGATTGTCGATCAGCATTTGCTGCAACTCTTGTTGCAGCTCCAGACTGGAGAGCTGCAACAGCCGAATCGCCTGCTGCAATTGCGGCGCAAGCGACAGACTGGTTGCGGTGCGTAGCTGAAGGCCCGGTTGCATGTGTTGCTGTGTCCTTTACATGCGGAAATGCTCGCCCAGATAAACGCGCCGCACGTCGGTGTTGGCGACAATTTCTTGCGGCGATCCTGCCGCCAGCACACGGCCATCGCTGATGATGTAGGCGTGGTCGCAAATGCCCAGCGTTTCGCGCACGTTGTGGTCGGTAATCAGCACGCCAATGCCGCGCTGCTTGAGGAAGCCGATGATGCGCTGGATCTCGATCACGGCGATGGGGTCAATACCGGCAAAAGGCTCGTCCAGCAAGATGAACCGGGGCTGGGTGGCCAATGCGCGCGCAATTTCCACGCGGCGGCGCTCGCCGCCTGACAGCGCCAGCGCGGGCGTGTCGTGCAAGTGGGTGATGTGTAGGTCTTGCAGCAGTTGCTGCAAACGCTCCTGAATGGCGTTGGCCGTAAGGGGCTTGCCGTGCGCATCGAGTTGCAGTTCCAGCACGGCCTGGATGTTTTCCGACACATTGAGCTTGCGAAAGATCGACGCTTCTTGCGGCAGATAGCTCAACCCCATGCGCGAGCGCAGATGAATGGGCATGTCTTCGACACGTTGCCCGTCAATGGTGATGGTGCCGCCATCGGCGCGCAGTAGCCCCACAATCATGTAGAAAGAGGTGGTTTTGCCCGCGCCGTTGGGCCCGAGCAGCCCCACCACTTCCCCATTGCGCAGGGTGAGCGACACATCGTGCACGACTTTGCGCTTGCCGTAGGATTTTTCCAGATGGCTGGCCACCAGTTCGCTGGCCACCATGGAAGCGGCAGCAGGCGCGGCAGTTTCTGGTGCTGTGTTAGCCGCAGTGGGTGTAATCGTATTGTTGGCGTTTTCCGTCATTGTCCGCCCCCGACACTGCCCCCGATTTGCGGGCTGGGCTGCAAAGGCGTTGCATTGGCGGGAGTTGATGCCGCCGGGGCCGCTGCAGGCGTGCGCGGCGCGATGGTGGCTCGCACCCGGCCAGAGGGCACGCCGCTGGGCGGTGTGCTTCCTTTTGCGCCGCCGGTGACGTTATAAACCTCGGTCGCTTCGTTGTAGACGATGGTGTCGCCTTGCACCTCGTCGGCCATTTTGTCGCCCACCATGCGGCGCAACGTGGCTTTGCCAATCAGGGTAGTGACCATGGTTTTTTCGTTGCGTTCGGCCCGATTGGCTTGCCCTTCGTAAAACTCGTTGAGCCCTTCGCGCTTTTGCCGCATGAAGACTTGCTGACCCGTGCTGGCGGTTGCCACCATGAAGTTGTGGCCTTGCTCGTCTTGGCGAACCTCTACCGCATCGGCGCGCAAAAGCAGCGTGCCTTTTGTGGCAATCACGCGGCCTGTGGCATTGGTGATTTTGCCGATGTCGTCGTATCGCATTGAATCTGCCTCAATGTGCATGGGTTTGGTGCGATCGGCCAACTCGGCATGGGCCGGAGCCATGCCCAAAAAAATTGATGTGCTCAAAAAGACAAGAAAACGTTTGTTCATGAAAACCACGACTCCGGCTGGGTGAACGGATAGGAATATTGTATGCAGAGCGTACCGGCCAACGCTTGAAACAGCCAAGCAAGCTGTGCGTTTTTATGCATTTTCACAAGAAAAGAGGAGTCATGGAGCATGTGCCTCGGCGGACTGCCTGCTTGATGAGGCAACAAGAAGCAGCCAATGCCTGTACTGACCTAGGCATGAGGTTACGCCATAAACAACAAACCCCGCCCGATCAGAAGAAAGGGCAGGGTGCGCTCAGGAAGATCGCGAGCGATCAGCCTTTGCTTTTAGCCTCTTTCACGGCCAGCGATTCGGCAATCTGCAAGGCGCGATCCAGGCTCTTGGCCATGGTGCCGTTGCAGAAGTATTTGCCTGCCACGCCGAAAGAAGGCACGCCGTCAATTTCGTAGGCGTTTACCAGTTGATTGGCGCGGGTAACTTCGGCAGCCATGTTGAAGCCGTTGTAGGCTTGTGCGAAATTGCTATCCTTCAACTCGGGTTGTGCACTGGCCCAACCGAGAACGGCCGTATCCGAAGACAGATTCACTTTGTCGCGATGGATGGCCTGAAACACTTTCAGATGCATGACCTCGAGCTTGTTGGTGTCGCGCAGTGCAAAATACAGTCGTTGCAGGGCTTCATGAGCGGGGGTGCCGAAATTGACAGGCATCATCTCGAAATGGATTTCGGCAGGAGCCTGCTTGCGCCATGCTTCCACCGTAGGTGCCAAGTTGGCGCAGTGCGGGCACCAATAACCAAAAAACTCAATCATGAGGGCCTTGCCCGCAGGCGCTTCTGCCGCGATGGGCTTTTGCAGCACTTTGTAGTCGATGCCCGCAATGGGCTCAGCAGCTGGCGCAGAGCCGGTTGCAGGGGCTGCCGCAGGAGTGGATGTCGTAGCAGGCGTCTCTTTCGAGCAGGCTGCCAAGCCACCAAGCAGGGCGGTACCAGAGCCGATGGTCAGCAGGCGAGCAAAATCGCGGCGGTTCATGGTCGATAGCTTGTTGTTCATGGAGTCGTCTTTCTGTTGATTAGCGTTGTACACGTACCAAGGCGGTTTCCATGCCGTTGCTTTCCACACGCGCACGCGCCGCATCGGCATCTCTCTTGTTCTGGAATGGCCCCAACCGCACCTGATAAACGGCGCGACCGGATTGTTGCCGCTCATTGACGCGGGCATTCATGCCCAGCATGGTCAAACGGGCTTTTTGGTTGTCTGCGCCGTTGGGGTCGCGGAATGCGCCCACCTGCACGTAGTAGATGAATGCTTCACTGCTGCCGGTATTGGCGGGTGCTGCAGGGGCAGGCGTGTTGCTGTTGGTGTTGGCTGCGGCCTGCTGTTGGCGGGTGCGCTCTTGCAGCAAGGCGGCAATGGGGTCGCTGGAAGCATTGGCCTCTTCGCGGCGGCGGTCTTCTTCGGCCTTGGCTTTGGCGCGCGCCAGCTCTTGCGCGCGCATATCGGCTTTGAGCTTGGCTTCGGCTTCGGCGCGGGCGCGCGCCAATTCCTGTTCGCGGTCGCCCAGCACGGCAGGTTCATCCGGTGTGCCCGGGGCTTGCGCGGTCGGGTCGGACGCGACCGGCGCAGTCGCCTGCGGAGGAGCAGTCGGTGCAGGCTGAACATGGCCGCTGGCAGAAGGCGTTTTGCTGGCCAGGGGCGCGTTGGGGTTCCAGGATTTGAGGCGAGCTTCTTCCTCTGCCTGCTCTTCTGCCGTTTTGGCTTTTGATTTGTCGGTAAAAGGCGTGGGTACTTTGGTGATGTACACGGCAACCGCCAAGGCTACCGCCAAGCCGACCACGATACCGACGATGAAACCCACCAGACCAATACCGCGCTGGGCTTGCAGCGTTGTATTGCCGCCACGAGAACGGGCAACGGCCATGTCTGCGGCACAGGCCGTGTCTGGCGTGTGCGAGCGAATCAAATGCAAAGACGAAAAGAAACTCATACCAACCTTTTTTGCACAAATTACATTTTTTCCGGGGCGCAAACACCCAGTAGGGCCATGCCGTTGCGCAGCACTTGGGCGGTTGCCGCTACCAGCGCCAGACGCGCCAGTTTGGTGGCGGGATCATCCACCAGGATGCGTTCGGCATCATAGTAGCTATGGTAAGCCGCTGCCAACTCGCGCAGGTAAAAAGTTACATCGTGCGGAGCAAAATCGCTGGCTGCGGCACGCAACATGTCGGGATACTGCGCCAGTTTGAACAGCAGGGTTTGCGCGGCAGGGGTATCCAGTGCTGTCAGATCGACATGTGCCAGTTGCGCCTGTTCACCGCCTTGTTCTTGCCATTGTGCCAGCACCGAGCAGATGCGTGCATGGGCATATTGCACGTAATAGACGGGATTTTCGTTGTTTTTCTGTACGGCCAAATCCACATCGAAGGTGTATTCGGTATCGGGCTTACGGCTGAGCAGAAAGAAGCGCACGGCGTCGGCGCTGGTCCATTCGATCAGGTCGCGCAGGGTCACGTAGCTGCCTGCACGTTTGCTGATTTTGACTTCTTCGCCCCCTTTCACCACGCGCACCATGGTGTGCAGCACATAGTCGGGGTAGCCTTTGGGGATGCCGTCCTCCAAACCCTGCAGGCCAGCGCGCACGCGGGCAATGGTGCCGTGGTGGTCTGTGCCCTGGATGTTGATGGCTTTGGTAAAGCCTCGTTCCCATTTGGCCTGGTGGTAGGCCACGTCAGGCACAAAATAGGTGTAAGTGCCGTCGCTTTTGCGCATGACGCGGTCTTTGTCGTCGCCAAAATCGGTGGTGCGTAACCACAGGGCACCGTCCTGTTCGTAGGTGTGGCCCTGGTCGATCAGGCGCTGTACGGCGCGTTCCACGCGGCCATCGGTGTACAGGCTGCTTTCAAGGTAATAGTTGTCGAATTTGAGGCGAAATGCCTGTAAATCCTTGTCTTGCTCGTTGCGCAGGTACGCCACGGCAAACTGGCGGATGTTGTCGAGGTCATCCGCATCGCCATTGGCGGCAAATTCGCGGTCGTCGGCTTTGACGGTTTTTTTCGCCAGAAAATCGGCGGCAATGTCGGCAATATAGTCGCCGTTGTAGGCGGCTTCGGGCCATTCGGCATCGCCGGGCTTGAAGCCCTTGGCGCGCAGTTGCACACTGTTGGCCAGCGTGGCGATTTGCACGCCGGCATCGTTGTAATAAAACTCGCGTGTGACGTTCCAGCCCTGCGTGGTCAGCAGGTTGCAAATGGCATCACCCAAGGCGGCTTGCCGCCCGTGCCCGACGTGCAAAGGGCCGGTGGGGTTGGCCGACACAAATTCCACCATCAGTTTCTGTCCAGAGGCAGGTTGCATGCCGTATTGCTCTTGCGCAGACAGCACTTCGCGGATGACTTGCTGCTTGGCTTCGGGCTTGAGGCGAATGTTCAAAAAGCCGGGGCCTGCAATTTCAATGGCATGCACCCATTGCTGATAGGCGGGTTGTGCTTCCAGTGCGGCCTTGAGCTGTTCACCCAGCGCGCGCGGGTTTTGCTTGAGCGGCTTGGCCAGCTGCATGGCGGCATTGGTGGCCCAATCGCCGTGCTGGGCTTGTTTGGGAGCTTCGAATGCGGCTTTTTCGCCTGCACCGGGACTGAGTTTTTCCAGCTCGGCGGCCAAGGCGGCGAGCAGATCCTGTTTGACTTGTTGCATGGGGCTTTATTGTAAGAGGCTGTCCCAAACCTTGCGAAAGATTGACGTGAAAAAGACAGTTAGTTATTCACGCAAGGTATCTGTGGGTAGCTGGTCGAATTCGGTCAGCAAGGCGGCCAGAGCCTTGCCTGTGGCGTGTAGCAGCGTCTGGCCTTTGTCGGCTGTGGCTGCTGCGGCATTGCCCACAGCGCCGTGGGTGTTGTAATCCTGCATCTGCCAAGCCAGCTTGGCGCTGCGGCCATTGCCCAGAATGGGCAGGGTAGCGGCGCGTTGTTCAGATGTGCTGGAAAAATTCTGTGCCTGCTGCATCTGCACCTGTTCGGGGTGCAGCGCCAGCATCAGGCTGGTTTCGATTGCCCCGGCATGGATGCCAAAGCGGTGCTCGTGCGCATCAAAAACGTCTGCTGCATCGCCCAAAGGCAGGTTGAACCAACTGCATGTATAGACCAACATACCTAGCCGGGCGCGCAAATCACGCGCCACAACATCCAGCAATCCGACATTGCCGCCATGGGTGTTGAAAATCAGCAGCTTGCGGATGCCGCTGGCGGCCACGCATTGCGCAATTTCCGTCCAGACGCGCATGACCGTTTCGGCCGAAAGCGTTAAAGTACCGGCAAAAGCGGTGTGCTCGGGGCTGTAGCCCACAGCCTGCACAGGCAGGAACAGGGCGGGCAAATCAGTTGGCAAGTGGAGCAGGCAGGCTTTGATCATGCCCTCGGCCAAGGCGGTATCGACCTGAAGCGGCAGATGCGGCCCATGTTGCTCGATCGCGGCCACCGGTAAAACGGCAATGGCGCGGTTTTTGTCCAGCGCAGCCCAGTCGGCGGTGCGCCATTCGCCCCAGTAGCGTGATGGGTTTGGCAGAGAAAGGGGCTTTGTATTGGCGACCATATTGCATGATGATAGCCATTTTCCGGAAAATATGCCGTTTGGCAGTTTGCACTTGATCGGGGATACGGAAAGCACATGGCGATGCAGGGATGGTGGAAGCAGCTCAAACGCATAGGGCTTGCCTTGTTGTTGTGGCAGACCGCGTTGGGGCTGAGTTGGGCGCAAAACATTGGGTGGTTTGGCGCGCAGCAGACGCATACCGTTCGCACGGATGCCGTAACCGCGCGCCTGCTGGCTTGGGCGCCCCAAGGCGTTGCCGAAGGGCAAATGCTGTGGCTGGGGCTGCATATGCAGCACGCCCCTGGTTGGCACACGTACTGGAAAAACCCCGGCCAGGCCGGTATGGCAACCAGCCTGCAATGGCAATTGCCCACAGGCTGGGAGGCTGGCGAGATTGCATGGCCGGTGCCTGCCAAGTTCATGGCGGGTGGCTTGGTCAATTTCGGTTATGCAGATGATGTGCTGCTGGCCGTGCCCGTGCGCATACCGGCCTTGCAGGCAACGGACACTGTGCCGATTGTGTTGCAAGCCAATTGGCTGGCATGCCGCACCGAATGCGTGCCACAGCAGGGGGAACTGCGCCTGCAACTGCCACTGGGCCAGCCATTGCAGGAGCACGCCGCCATATTCGCGGCCAATCAAAAGCGCCTGCCGATTGATCTGACAGGAAAAGCCGCAATAAAAGCTGCGGCCAATTCCGATGGCAGCAGCGTGGTGATTAAGGTAACGGGCTTGCCAACAGCCTGGCAGGGCAAGACGCTGTCTGTTTACCCAGAGGCATGGGATGTGTTCGACGTGCAGGCCACGGCCCGGCAAAGTTGGCAAGGCCATGCTTGGCAGCTTGACTTGCCACTGAACCCGCAACGCATGCACAACCCGGACGATTTGGCCTTGGTGCTGGCTGTGCAAGGCTCGGCTCATGCGGACGCAGACAGTGCGCGCGATGCGCAGCAGGCAATCGCGCATTGGGCGTATCGGCTGCAAACGCCCCTGTCAGGCGGTTGGCCGACTCCCGCGAACATGCAGGCGCAAGCAGATACCAATACGGAAGTCGCAAAAGTTGCCCCAACACATTCCGCAGGCGAAAAGGCGCAGGCAGAAACAGTACCGCCAGCAGTGGGTGCGTCAGCCTCAATAACTGCCGTAGGTTGGGGCTGGTGGCTGAGCATGGGCGGCGCCTTGCTTGGGGGGCTGTTGCTGAACCTGATGCCTTGCGTGTTTCCTGTTTTGGGCATCAAGGTGCTGGGCTTTGCCCAGCATGCCCATAGCGTGCGTGAGCTGCGCCTGACCGGGATTTTGTATGCCGTGGGCTGCATCGCCAGCTTCTTGGCCTTGGCAGCTGTCTTGCTTGTCCTGCGTGCCGGAGGCGAGCAGTTGGGCTGGGGGTTTCAGTTGCAAAATCCCTATGTGGTAGTGGCGCTGGCGGTTTTGTTCACCGTACTGGCCCTGAACTTTCTGGGCATGTTCGAAGTCGGGCAGTGGCTGCCGGCTACCTGGCAAAACGCTGGCAACAATCGCAGCGTGGGGCTTCAGGCATTTGCTTCAGGGGTGCTGTCCGTGCTGGTGGCATCCCCCTGTTCGGCGCCATTTGTGGGGGCGGCTTTGGGCTTTGCCTTGAATCTGCCTGCCTGGCAGGCATTGGCCGTGTTTGCTTGCCTGGGGCTGGGTTTGGCCTTGCCCGTATTGCTGATCAGCTTTGCGCCGGCCATGCTGCGTCAGCTGCCCAAGCCGGGGCAGTGGATGCTGGTTTTGCGAGAGTGGATGGCTTTCCCCATGCTCATTACCGTCGTTTGGTTGGCATGGGTATTGGGGCAGCAGCGCGGGGTGGGCAGTATGGCGACCTTGTTGGGCATGCTGGTTTTGCTCTCGGGGCTGTTGTGGGCATGGCAGTTGCAGGGCTGGTCGCGGCGTTTGGGCGTAGTGTTTTTTGCGCTGGCGTTGCTGGGCATGGGCGCTTTGCAAGGTAAAGAGTTGACCGCAACGCCTGTCGCTGCGCAGGCGACAATAGCAGAAGAGGGTTGGCAGCCTTGGTCTCCAGAGCGGGTGCAGGCGGCCCTGCAGGCGGGGCAGCCGGTTTTGGTGAACTACACCGCCGCTTGGTGCATTACCTGCCAGTTCAATCAGAAAAATGTTTTTGACCAAGAGGCATTTGCGCAATTGGCACGGCAAAACCGCGTTGTTTTGCTCAAAGCCGACTGGACGCGCAGCGACCCCGCCATCACCGCATCCTTGCGCAGTCTTGGGCGTGCCGCTGTGCCCACCTATGCAATCTATCGCCCGGGCCAGTCTGCCAACCCTCAGGTTTTGACCGAGCTATTGACGATCGAGCAAATCCGGCGGGCGCTGCAAAACGGTTGATGCAAATGCTGGCAATTGGTGCGTCATCCTGACAACACTTGATACAAATACCTTTGCAGGGTGCTTGCAGAAGGCAAAAATGCAGATGCGATCAATCATAATGCGCTCATATTCTGAGTTTGTTTGGGATCACAGGCGGGCGAAGGATATGGGAATGCGATGCGTCTTTGAGAAATTGCATAGGTTTGTTTTGCGTTTTATCTAAACGGACATCGCTTTTGATTGGGTCTTGAGGAGAGAGTCCGTAAATGGGCAACAAACTATATGTAGGCAATTTGCCGTATTCTGTTCGCGATAACGATCTGCAACAGCTTTTCGCACAACACGGCAATGTAAGCAGTGCCAAAGTGATGATGGAACGCGACACGGGTCGTTCCAAAGGTTTCGGTTTTGTTGAAATGGGCAGCGACGCCGAAGCACAGGCAGCCATCGCTGGCCTGAACGGCAAAGACATGGGTGGCCGCGCCTTGGTGGTGAACGAAGCGCGTCCCATGGAGCCGCGCCCCCCACGCACAGGTGGTTTCGGTGGTGGCCGCCGTGAAGGTGGCTTTGGTGGTGGTGCCGGCGGCAATGGCGATGGCTTCCGCAGCCCTTATGGCGCGGGCGCTCGCCGCGATGGTTCTAGCCGCCGCTATGATGGCGATGCGTATTGATTTTTCATCAATTCGTGAATAGATAGCTGATTTAGCATCAGAAAATCAGAGGCTGCAACAGAAATGTTGCAGCCTTTTGTTTTGATTGCTGCGCTTTATCATGCCTTCAAGCTTGTTTGCACGTTTTTAGCGCGTATGCAGTGAAAGCCGTGTTGGCTCAAGTGTGCCGCCTTTCTCCTATATGCAAGCTCATCCTACCGGGCTTGGCAAAAAGGACAACATGATTGATTGTGTACACCCATTTGACTGTTTTTCCAAAACACCATACTGCGTTTACGTTGCAAACGCTCGTTAAACTTACTTGGCATGACTGCGGCCAGCGCCTTGTTTGACAATTGTTGGGAGTACAAGGCACGGCACGCAAAAATGTGAGCAGGCTTCAGCAACCTGTTCATGTCAACCTGCACTGAATTTGAATTTGTCATGAGCATTTATGCGTTGAAAGCCAGTTTTCAGAATCTTTTGCGTCCGCTGGTGCGCAGGTTGCATGCGCATGGCGTTACTGCCAATCAGGTAACGATTTTTGCCTGCGTGATTTCTGTTTTACTTGCTGTTCTGCTGATTGTTTTTGTCAGTACACCGGTGTGGTTTGGGCTATTGCCTGTGTGGCTTTTTGTGCGCATGGCATTAAACGCCGCTGATGGGATGCTTGCGCGCGAATTTGCACAGCAGTCGAAACTTGGCGGCTATTTGAATGAAATAACCGATGTGGTTGCCGATGCCGCACTTTATTTGCCATTTGCTTTTATTGCTCCTCTTAATGGGTTGCAAATAGGTGGTCTTATCTGGTTGGCGGCGATGAGCGAATTTTGCGGTGTGCTCGGACAGGTACATGGCAATGGTCGCCGTTACGATGGACCTATGGGTAAGAGCGATCGCGCGTTCGTGTTTGGCTGCTTGGGTTTGTGGTATGCGCTTGCAAACAGCCTTCCGCAGTGGCTTGGCTGGGCAATGTGGGTGCTGCTTGCATTGCTAGGCTACACCTGCGTGAGGCGGGTCTGCAATGGTTTGTCCAATGCAGATTCGTAATCGCTTTTCTTTTTCTTGAAAGCAAGAGTGCCATGATGATGGAACAACAAAAAAAATTCATTACCGCTGACGGAACGGAACTTTTCTATCGCTATCGCCCCGCCTTGAATGGCAGTAGCGACAAGGCTATCGTTTTGTTTCATCGTGGACACGAGCATTCTGGTCGCATGATGTTTGTGGCCGATGAGCTGGGGTTTGACGATTATGCTTATTTCGCCTGGGATGCTCGCGGTCACGGCCACAGTCCCGGCGAGCGCGGAGACAGTCCCAGCTTGGGCACATCCGTGGCTGATGTTCAGGCGTTTGTGCAACATATCGAAAGGCAATACGGCATCCCGCCTGAAAATGTGGCCGTGATTGCTCAAAGTGTGGGCGCCGTTTTGGTGTCTGCCTGGCTGCACGACTATGCTCCCCAGATTCGCTGTGCCGTATTGGCCTCACCGGCTTTCAAGGTCAAACTGTATGTGCCATTCGCCCGTGCGGGTTTGAAGTTGATGCAGAAATGGCGTGGCAACTTTTTTGTGAACAGTTATGTCAAATCCCACTATCTGACCCGTGACAAGGAGCGTCAAGCCAGCTACGACAACGATCCGTTGATTGCACGCGCCATTTCCGTGCGCATTCTTCTGGGATTGCATGATGCTGCCGAGCGCGTTGTGGCCGATGCCCAAGCCATTACCACGCCGATACAACTGCTTATTTCCGATAGTGATTGGGTTGTTCACCACAAACCGCAGCACGATTTCTACAACTGCCTTGGCAGCCATGTCAAAGAGCGCCATATTTTCAAAGACTTCTATCACGACACCCTGGGTGAAGAAAAACGCGAGCAGGTGTTTGTGGAAATGCGCCGCTTTATCCGTGAGCGATTCGACGAGCCGTTGTGCTCGGTAAACGTTACCCGCGCCCACCTTCATAGCGACAGCCGACGCGAAGCCGACGAATTGGCCACACCGCTTTCTCTGTTTACTCTGCGTGGGGCATATTGGGCCGCACAGCGTTGGTTGATCGGCTTGGGCGCTCGATGGAGCGAGGGGCTGAAACTTGGTAAAGAAACAGGCTTCGACTCCGGCAGTACGCTCGATTATGTGTATCGCAACCAGCCACAGGGCAGCAATGCCTTTGGCCGGATGGCTGACAAGCGCTATCTCAACGCCATTGGCTGGCGCGGCATTCGCCAGCGCAAAGTCCACATCGGCCAGGCGATTCAGGCGGCCATGCGCAGGTTGCGCGAAGCTGGCAAGCCGGTACATGCACTGGATATTGCCGCAGGCCATGGACGCTATGTGCTGGACGCATTAACGGTCGATCAACTTCCAGAAAGCGTGCTGCTGCGCGATTACAGCGCCATCAATGTGCAAGCGGGGCGGAACCTGATTGCCGAGCGCGGTTTGCAAGACACCGTGCGCTTCGAAGAAGCCGATGCCTATGAACGAAACAACTACAAGG
>JAGOGU010000145.1 GCA_017996515.1 Allobrachymonas sp. | reverse complement strand
GTGCAATACGTGCGCACGCAATTGGGCATGCAAGTCTGCGCCATTGCCACATTGGACGATTTGCTGGGTTATCTGTCGGCATCCGCTGCTGGCGAAGGGGAGCTTTCTGCTTATTACCAGCAGGTTTTGGCTTATCGGTCCCAATATGGCGTAAATTAAACGCTTGGATCAGCGCTCAGGAACATTTTTTGTCTCAAACGAAAATGCCACGATGTACGGTTTTTCTTAAAAATGCAACAATCATGAATTGCTTCACTTTTCCCGGAAATAAGGAGCATTTTTATGCACAAGTACCCAAGAGTCGATTATTTGGCATGAACTTTGCTGTTTCTATACCAGGACTTTATTGACAAGGTACATGCCATGAAAAAGCGTTGGCTTGCATTCGCAGCGCTCCCCCTCTTCCTTCTGACTGCAGCACCTTCTTTCGCTCAAACATCGGGCATCTATACCTGTATAGACGCCCAAGGCAAGCGACACACTTCTGACCGTCCGATCGCTGCCTGCATGGATCGGGAACAAAAGCGGCTGTCAAAAACCGGCGTCGTTCAAGGCGTGGTGCCACCCAGTTACACAGCCGAAGAAAGAGCGGCTATCGCAGCGCGCGCCAAACAAGAAGAGCTACAGCGCCAGCAAGAACGCGCCAAAGCCAAAAGCATGACCGCCCTGCTGCAAAGGTACCCCACCCCAGCGGCCCATATGGCTGCACGCAAGGCGGATACCGACCCTATTCTGACCCGTATCCGCGAAGGATATGCGCGCATTGAACAGATCAAGAGCGAGCGGGCCAAGCTGGATCAAGAGCTGGAGTTTTACAAAAAAACGCCTGACAGCATGCCTGCCAAACTGCGTATGCAACTGCAAGCCAGCATCGACAGCGAGCAAGCCGCCTACAAATACATTGCCAACCAACGACAAGAACTGGTTGCTATGCACAAGCGTTACGATGCGGAACAGGCACTGCTGCAAACACTCTGGAAATAAATCGCAGAGCGTCAAAGGCCGCCTCCACAGTGCATCTGAATAGACCAATAGAACACAAACAAAGCACCGCCAGAAGTGTGACCATCCATCCGACACGGTGAAATATTCTGCGTCTTTGCCCCTCAAAGACAGAACAACAAGGGGAAAAGACCCGTTGAGCGATGCCCTGCTCTAATGCAGCACAAAGGCGTCGTAGCCTGTTTTGACAATCAGCAGGCTCACCACCACCATGAAGGCTCCGCGCACAAAGCCTGCGCCATGCTTCAAGGCCATGCGGGATCCCAACATGCTGCCAATGACATTGGCTACAGCCATGGTCAGCCCCAGATGCCACCAGATATGCCCCTTGCTGGCAAACAGAATGATGGCGGCCAGATTGGTGAATACATTGATCAGCTTGGCGCCAGCCGAGGCATTGAGAAAATCGTAGCCCAAGACACGCACAAACAAGAACACCAGGAAACTGCCGGTGCCAGGACCAAAAAAGCCATCGTACAAGCCAATACCTGCACCGATGGCACACGCCACCAGCGTTTCGCTGCGCCCACTGCAACGGGGTTGATGCTGTTGCCCCAAATCCTTTTTGACCAGTGTGTACAGCAAAATCGCCAGCAGGATAAAAGGCAAAGCCTTGCGCAGATAGGTTGGTGCGACCTGTGTCACAGCCCAGGCACCGACGAATGAACCCAGCAACCCGCACAGGGCTGCTGGTAACATCGCTGACCAACGGATCTGCACTCGCCTGGCAAATTGCCAGGTGGCAAAACTGGTGCCCCAAACAGAAGCCGATTTATTGGTGCCCAACAGAGTCGCAGGCAGTGTTGCAGGAAATGTGCTGAATAGCGCAGGCAGCAAAATCAGGCCGCCCCCTCCCACAATGGCATCAACAAAACCGGCACCCAGCGATGCCAGCGTAACGATCAGCCATTGCATGCCCTCAACAGCCATTTCAGATTCACCTTATCCAGCAAATAACAGGCGCCAAATGCCGGACAAGCAAGCTGGAACCCGTCCCCCTGCCCCGGCAGCAGTTTTTAAACCACGGCACCGGCGTTGGGATCGTTCTTGCTGGCCCCCAGACGGTTATTGGATCCGCCGCCTTTTTTGAGCAGGTCTTCGCGCTTGATGCCCAGCCACAAGGCCATGGATGTAGCAACAAACACCGAAGAGTACACGCCAAACAGAATACCGATGCTTAAAGCAACAGAGAAATAGTAGAGGGTTTCGCCGCCAAAAAACTGCATGGAAAGCACCATAGCCAAGGTACTGCCATGTGTGATGACTGTTCGACTGATAGTGCTGGTGATGGCGTAATCGACAACTTCGACCGTGCTCATCTTGCGGAAACGGCGGAAACTTTCGCGCACACGATCAAATACCACCACGGATTCATTGACCGAATAGCCCAATACCGCGAGCACCGCAGCCAGAACCGAAAGGGACACTTCCCACTGGAAAAAAGCGAAGAAGCCCAGAATGATAACCACATCATGCAAGTTGGCCACAATGGCAGAAACGGCGTACTTCCATTCAAAACGAACGGCCAGATAGATGATGATGCCGGCCACCACAAACAGTAGCGCCTTGACGCCATTGCTGAACAGCTCTTTGCCAACTTGCGGCCCGATGAACTCCACACGGCTCAGCGACACCGAATTGTCTTGTGCCTTGAGTGCCTCCATGACTTGTGCGCTTTGCTGCACAGAAGTTACGCCCTCTTGCAACGGCAGCCGAATCAGCACCTCTTGCGAAGAGCCGTAGTTTTGCACCACGACATCTTTGTAGCCAAGTTTCTCGACAGCGTTTCGTACCCCATCCAGCTGTGCGGGTTGGCTATAGACAACTTCCATGAGGGTACCACCGGTGAATTCCACCGAAAAATGCAGCCCCCGTGTGACCAGGAAGAACACGGCCAGCGCAAAGGTTGCGGCAGAAATGATGTTGAGCACGCGCGCATAGCGCATGAACGGAATGACCTTGCGGATTTTGAAAAATTCCATGGCTTAATCCTTGCTGGCGTTATTGGTCAAATGCGCATCATTTTCGGGACGCCATACCGAGCCAATGGACAGGCTCTTGATTTTGCGGCGAGAGCCGTACCAGAGATTGACCAGGCCACGGGAGAAAAACACCGCCGAGAACATGGACGTCAAAATGCCCAGGCAATGCACTACGGCAAAGCCCCGTACAGGCCCGGAACCAAAGGCCAGCAAGGCAATCCCCGCAATCAGCGAGGTAATGTTGGAGTCCAGAATCGTGGTCCAGGCATTTTCATAACCTGCATGAATAGCGGCTTGTGGCGACGCGCCACCCCGCAACTCTTCACGAATGCGCTCGTTGATCAGCACATTGGAATCAATCGCCATACCCAATGCCAGCGCCATGGCCGCAATGCCAGGCAAGGTGAGTGTGGCTTGTAACATCGACAGCACCGCCACCAACAGTAACAGGTTCACGCCCAAGGCGATGGAAGAAATCACGCCAAACAGCATGTAATACACACACATGAAAAGCACGATGACCGTAAAGCCATAAACCACGCTCTTGAAACCTTTTTCGATATTGGCGGCACCCAGGCCCGGCCCGATGGTGCGCTCTTCCACAATATCCATGGGCGCGGCCAAAGAGCCCGAACGCAGCAGCAACGCCGTATCGGTAGCCTCTTGTGTATTGCGGCTACCGGTAATCTGTACACGCCCTCCTGGAATTTCACTATTGATGTGCGGCGCGGTGACCACTTCGCCCCTACCCTTTTCAAACAGCAAAATTGCCAGACGTTTGTTGATGTTTTCACGCGTGATGGTCTGAAAATCGCGTGCACCGCTGCTATCCAGCTCTAGATTGACGGTCGGCTGTGTGGTTTTCTGATCAAAACCCGCATGGGCATTGGTGAGGTTATTGCCGGTGAGCAGCACATCTTTTTTGAGGATGTAGCTGTAACGGCGGCCTTGATCATCTGCACGCCCCATGAATACTTCGGAGCCAAACGGCACGGGCGCCATTTCGCTTTCCGGCTTGTCAGTTTCTCCGGCGAGCGTGGCCATATTGCGGTCGCGCTCAGCGGCTTGCGCCTCGGGGCTTTCATCCACCAGACGAATTTCCAGCGTCGCTGTGCGCCCCAGAATCTCTTTGGCCTTGGCCGTATCCTGCACACCGGGCAACTGCACCACCACGCGGTCACTGCCCTGCTGCTGAATCACAGGTTCGGCAACGCCCAGTTCGTTGATGCGGTTGTTCAAGGTCAGAATGTTCTGCTTGACGGCTGCTTCCTGAAATTTGG
>JAGOGU010000144.1 GCA_017996515.1 Allobrachymonas sp. | reverse complement strand
GCTCCCACATCGCAAAGGCCATACGTTTTTGACCACTTGCAAGATCGCCAAGCCATTGGCTGCGCAGCGCACCTTCGGCGGTCTGCACCATCAAATGACTGGCGACGATGGCGTTGGCGACAAAGGGTTCGATCAGTAGCGCACGGCCCAACTCTTCGGCGAGCACGCACAGGTCTTCCAGACTGCCGCCAAGGCCTTCGTCTTCGGCGGGAATGGGGAAGGCCAGCCATCCCATTTCGGCGATTTCGCCCCAGCGCTCTGGCGGGCAGCCGTCGTTGTGTGCGGCCGAGGCTTCGCGTTGTGCAGGCGAGCTGGTTTGCGTGGCCCAACGCCGAACACTGTCGGCAATCATTTGCTGCTCTTGTTGCTGGGTGTCGCTCATAGTCCGAGTACCTGTTTGGCGAGAATATTGTGTTGAATTTCACTGGAGCCACCGGCGATGGTGTAGCCCCGCGCAAGAAAGCGGCGCGAGGATGCGGTGCCCGCAATGCGCCCCATCTGCGGAGCATCGCTTTTGCCTGCAAGCCAGGCGGGGCTGAGTGCAAACGCATCGGCGCCGAGGCCGTCGACGATGAGTTCTTCCCACAACTGAATCAAACGGCTGCCGCGCATCTTGAGCATGGAGACTTCCGCGCCAAGCAACTCGCCCGCCTGCTGGCGTTGAATGAAGCGGCCCGCGTTGGCTTCGAGCGCCAGCAGGCGCGATTGCAGATCGGCAAAGCGTTCCCGAAACCAGTGCTGCTCGCCAACGGGTTTGCCCAGATGCATGTGCGTGAGCCCAATCTCACGCGCACGTGTCATGCGGCGCTTGTTCTCACCGATGCGCGCGAGCTTCAGCCGCTCAAATTCCAGCAGCGACTTGGCCACCGTCCAGCCCTTGTTTTCTTCGCCTACGATTTGATCCACGGGCACGCGCACGTTGTCGAGGAACACTTCGTTGAAAACCACCCAACCGTGAATGCCGACGATGGGGCGCACAGTGATGCCGGGCGATTTCATATCGATCAGCAAAAAGGAAATGCCCTCTTGCGGCTTGCCACCTTGGGCTGTGCGAACGAGGCAGAACATCCAGTCGGAGTACTGTGCATAAGAAGTCCAGATCTTCGAGCCGTTGACCACGTAGTGGTCGCCATCACGCTTGGCCTGGGTGGCGAGCGACGCGAGATCCGAGCCTGCGTTGGGTTCCGAGTAGCCCTGGCACCACCACTGATCGCCAGCGGCAATCGCGGGCAAAAAACGCTCTTTTTGCGCCTCACTGCCGTAGTGCATGATCACCGGGCCGAGCATGTCGAAGGTCACGCTGTTGAGCTCCGGCGCGTGGCCTTGCGCCATTTCTTCGTCAAACACCATTTGCTGTTCGACGCTCCATTCCTGACCGCCCCAGCGCTTGAACCAATGCGGCACGAGGAGGCCATCGGCGGTAAGGATTTTGTGCCAACGCACCATTTGCTCACGCGTGTGCTGCTGGCCGCGCTGCGTGGTTTCGCGAACGTCCTGGGGAAGGCGTTCTCCGACAAATTGGCGTATCTTTTTGCGGAATGCCGCAAGTTCGGTGGTCTCTTGCATGGGTTGAAAACCTAGAGTGAAATTCAAGCGGGATCTGCCTGCATCAGGCGCAAATGCGATGACGCAGCGCACGTTTGGCAATCGCCGATCGGTGGACTTCGGACGCGCCGTCATAAATCCGGAAGGGCCGCATCTGGCGATAAATCATCGACACCGGCGTGTCCTCGGAGATGCCAAGTGCGCCGCAAATTTGCACCGCTGAGTCCGCCACTTTGCAGACCACTTCGGAGACAAACACCTTGGCCATTGAGGAGTGATGGCGAATCGATTCGCCCGTATCCAGCATTCGCGCCACATCGCGCGTCATCAGGCGTGCGGCGTACAGCTCGATATGCGCATCGGCAATCATGGCCTGCACCATCTGGTGCTCGCCCAGTTTCACTCCATAAGATTCGCGGTGTGATGCGTACTCTTGCGCGATATCCATCGCACGAGACGCCATGCCGATAAAGCGCATGCAGTGAAACAGGCGTGCGCCTTCAAGGCGTAGCTGTGCGTATTCGAGGCCACGGCCTTCTTCGCCGATCAATGCGCTCGCAGGCACGCGGCAATTGGTGAGCGTGATCTCGCCATGGCCACCGGCATCAAACGGCTCCATCGTCGGCATGTCGCGCACCAGGCGATAACCCGGGGTGTCTGTGTCCACCAGAAACCAGGAGACACCTGCCTCGGTGCGTGCCACAACAATCGCTACGTCGGCCCGCACTGCGCCGGTGATAAACCATTTGTGGGCATTGATTTCCCAGTCCCCTTCGGGCAGACGCTTGGCCGTGGCGCTGAGCATGCGCGGGTCGGAGCCTACGCCAGGCGCGGGTTCGGTCATTGCAAAGCAGGAATGCAGATCGCCCGTGCGCAGCGGCTCCAGATAGCGCTGTTGCTGCTCGGGCGAGCCCAACTTTTCC
This sequence comes from Allobrachymonas sp., assembly GCA_017996515.1. Classification (GTDB taxonomy): domain Bacteria; phylum Pseudomonadota; class Gammaproteobacteria; order Burkholderiales; family Burkholderiaceae_C; genus Brachymonas. The sequence goes on along the minus strand of JAGOGU010000144.1, from coordinate 1,802 downwards.
AGTGCGTATATGTCTGGCTGAGTTGGCGGAGCGCATTGCAAAACTGCAGGGCCCAAAAAGCTGCGGCCCGCTTCTTCCAGATAGCTACAGCATTCCTCCCAGCTCAGCGCGAGGCCACCATACTCACGCGCTGTGCGTGCTGCGCCAAAGCCGCGCGCAACGGCCTTGTGTTGCAACACGCGCGTGGCCTCTTGCAAGGCTTTGGCATCACCAGCTTGAAGCAGATGCTCTTGCGGAACGACTTCGCTGGCGATGAACTCGCGCAGCTCGCCGATCAGGGTTTGAAACTCGTGTTCGGGGCGCGTTCTCATTGCTGAATCGCCTTCATCATTTTGGTCCAGCGCTGGACATCGTTTTCGATGAATGTGGTGAATTCTTTGGTGTCCATGAAGGCTTCTTCGCCAGCGGCGGCAATGAGGCGCTTTTTTACTTCTTCTGTGGCAGTGGCCTCGCGCATTGCAGCTTCGAGCTTTTGAATGATGACTTGCGGCGTGCTTGCGGGCGCGTGTAAGCCGTACCAAGACACAGCAGTTGCTTCAGGAAAACCAGCTTCCGCGAACGTTGGCACGTCCGGCAATTCATTGGAGCGCGTGTCACTAATGTTGGCCAGCACACGCAGCTTCTTGCCGTTGATCTGCGGAATTGCCACGGCTGACGGAAGGATCGACATCGACACGCGGTTATTGATGAGATCCGGAATCGCGGGCGGCGCACCCTTGTACATCACCATCTCCAGCGGAATGCCCGCAGCCGTGCGGAACATCATCGTGGACATGGACTGCGGCGTGCCGATGCCACCATCCGCGTATTGCAGCGGCGGTGAAGCCTTCCTTGCCATGTCGACGAATTCGCGCACAGTCTTGGCGGGCGATGTCATCGGCACGGTGAAGTAGCTGGTCGAAAGCGAGAAGCGGCCAATTGGCGTGAAGTCCTGCATTTTCCAACGCAGATTGCTTTCCATGAGCGGCGTGTTGATCAGAAACGAGGCCGACACAAGCAAGGTATAGCCGTCTGGCGCTGCACGTGCCACCGTTTCAGCGGCAATGCTGCCGCTAGCGCCGGGCTTGGCTTCCACCACGATAGGTTGTTTGAGGATGCCTTGCAGCGTTTGAGTGAGCGCCCGAGTCTGCACATCAACCACGCCACCGGCAGCATAGGGCACGATGACGTGGATAGGGCGTTTTGGATAGTCGCCACCCGGCGCGGCCAGTGCATTACACGTAAAGGTGCTGGCACCCAAGGCAGCCGCGCCGCTTAGCAGCGCGCTCATGATTTTTCTGCGTTGCATGTCTTGTCTCCATTTTTATGTGCAATGGAAAAATCTCCATTGCACACACCTGTCATAATAGGTTGCATGCAAAGATCTAGCAATACCTGTTATGACAGCGCATGGTTGCAAGGGCGATCAAGTTCTGCCTGCCAACCCAATATCTAACGGATATAGTGCACGTCAGACATGCCTAAAACCAAGACCGAAAAATCTGTCGCCAGCGCATCAGCGGCGCAGCAAGAACAAAAAAATCAAACCGATCTGCCACTGTTTGCACAGGTGCAGCAAAGCCTGCGCCAAAGCATTTTGGAAAAGCAACTCGCGCCAGGTCAAAAGCTTCCTTCCGAATCCAAGCTGCAAGCGCAGTTTGGCGTTAGCCGAATCACGGTGCGGCAGGCGTTATCGGCGCTTCAGGCGGAAGGTTTGGTGGAAACCTTTAATGGCAAGGGGAGTTTTGTCACCCGTCCCTCGAATGCGCCGCAGCTTGGAATGCTCACCGGCTTTTATGAGCACATGCGCTCCAAGGGCTATC
>JAGOGU010000143.1 GCA_017996515.1 Allobrachymonas sp. | reverse complement strand
CGCGCCACCACGTCGTATACGGGCAGGCCCACCGATTCGCTGATCTCGCGCAACTGCATCGAGGCCGTTGGCTGCGTCACATGCATGGCGCGCGCCGCCCCGCTGACGCTGCCGGTCTCGGCCAGGGTCATGAAAAGGCGCAACTGCCGGAAGGTAATGTTCATCAGGAAAAATCGATATATCTATTGCTAAAAATTGATTTTACTTGATGAATATTTTTCTCTAGCATTCGCCGCCATGCAAAACATCATTGATCCCGCCATCCTGTTTTTTGTTCTAGGCGTGTTTTCCGGCATCGTGCGTTCCAACCTGGAAATACCACCGGCTATTTCCCGTTTTTTGTCGCTTTATTTGCTCATGGCCCTGGGGCTCAAGGGAGGCTTTGCGCTGGCGCAATCCGGGCTCACGGCGCAGGTATTTGCCGGATTGGCGGTGGCTGTTGCCATGGCCATCATCGTGCCATTGGTCGACTTTCTGTTGTTGCGCAGGATCGTGGCGCCCTTCGATGCCGTGGCGGTGGCCGCCACCTATGGCTCAGTGAGTGCGGTAACCCTGATTACCGCTACGAGCCATCTCGAAAAAAGCGGAATTGCCTACGGCGGGTACATACCTGCAGCCATGGCGCTCATGGAGTCGCCGGCCATTCTCATGGCCGTCCTCATGGCCAGCATGTTGCGCAGCCGTCCGCATACGCGCCAGGCGCTGGCGGCAGATGCGCCCAAACCGCATGCAGCGCAGCCCACGCCTTTTTCGCTGCGCAAGGTGCTGCACGAATCCCTGACCGATGGCACGCAACTGGTGTTGCTGGGGGCGATGCTGATCGGACTGATGACCGGGGCATCGGGATGGCTGGTCATGCAATCGTTCGTGGGCCATCTTTTCAAGGGGCTGCTGGCGTTCTTTCTGCTCGACATGGGGATATCGGCCGCGCGCAATCTGCACGGACTGCGCGGCCAGTCGCCCTGGCTGATTGCATACGGTCTGTGCGCGCCGCTTGCGCATGCGTTGCTGGCGCTGGTGTTCTGCCGCTTGCTGGGATTGCCTGCGGGTGACACCATTCTTCTGATGGTGCTGGCGGCCAGCGCGTCATACATCGCTGTGCCCGCTGTGCTGCGCTATGCCATTCCAGAGGCCAGCCCGTCCCTGTACATGGGGCTGGCGCTGGGATTGACGTTTCCGTTCAACCTCATTGTGGGAATCCCTTTGTATACGGCCTGGATTCAGCGTTTGGGCGCTTGAGGGCATCCGTGATCGGGCTGCCGGAAAACTTGGGCTTCTTCATGTGGAAATTCTCTTCGTGAAATTTCCACTTCTCACCCCGGCAGGTTTTTGGGGGATTACCGCTCATCGTCTGTAATATTTCTATTTCTTATATAAAAACAAAAATAAAGTAGTTTGGGTTTTATTGGGGGGCTTGCAGAATGGCGCAAATTCATTCATCAGAAGGAAACGCCATGAAGAAAACACTGTTGGCCATCTTGTTGCTGGCTGGGGCCAATTTGACCAGCGCCCAAACCGTGCTGCTTAATGCGTCTTACGACGTCGCCCGCGAGTTCTACAAAGACATTGACCAGGCGTTTGTCGTTCACTACAAAAAAACCACCGGCAAAGATATCCGTGTGGACCAATCGCACGGCGGCTCCAGTGCGCAAGCCCGCGCCGTAGCCGATGGACTTGACGCCGATGTGGTGACCATGAACACCACCACCGATATCGACTATCTGGCAGAAAAAGGGGTGGTGGTCAAGGATTGGCGCCAGAAATTTCCCCATGGCGCAGCGCCCACCACGTCCACCATGTTGTTTCTGGTGCGCCAGGGCAACCCCAAGAACATCAAGGACTGGGACGATCTGGTGCGCCCAGACGTGAAAGTGGTGGTGGTCAACCCCAAAACCGGCGGTAACGGCCGCATGGCTTATCTGGCCGCTTGGGGTCAAGTGCGCGCCAAGGGCGGCACCGATGCGCAAGCGGCTGATTTTGTGAGCCGCTTGTACAAAAACGTGCCTGTGCTGGCGCGTGGTGGCCGCGATGCAACCGGCATCTTCCTGCAGCGCGGCGTGGGTGATGTGCTGGTGACGTTTGAGTCTGAAGTTGTATCGGTGAACAACGAATTTGGCGCAGGTAAGGTGGATGCCGTGCATCCGTCCAGCAGCGTCGTGGCCGAAAACCCGGTGGCCGTGGTGACGCGCACCGTGGCCAAAAAAGGCACGGTGGCCGATGCGAAGGCGTATCTGGATTTTCTGTACTCGCCGCAAGGCCAGGAAATTGCGGCCAAGCACAACATCCGCCCGCGCAACGAAGCGTTGCTCAAGAAATATGCCCATGTATTCAAGCCGATCAAGCTCTTTACCGTAGACCAGTACTTCGGTTCGGTGGCTCAAGCCCAGAAGGTGCACTTCAATGACGGCGGCCAGTTTGACAAGCTCTATATTCCAGCCAAATAAGGCCATGGCAGAAGAAATTTCTTTGGTGCCTGCTGCAATTTCTCGGGTCGCAGCAGGCCGTATGGTGCGCACCCGGCGCGCGCCATCAAGGGTGCTACCGGGGTTCAGGCTGACTCTGGGTTACACCCTGTTTTACCTGTGCCTGATCGTGCTGATCCCGCTGACGGCGCTGGCTTTCAAAACCTTTACCCTGACCGGGGCGCAGTTTTGGGAGGCGGTTACCGCGCCGCGTGTGCTGGCTGCTTACAAGCTGACGTTTGGCGCATCGTTCATTGCCGCGCTGGTCAATGCTATTGCAGGCCTGTTGGTGGCTTGGGTGTTGGTGCGGTACGAATTTCCAGGTAAAAAAATCATGGATGCGCTGGTGGACTTGCCCTTTGCGCTACCCACGGCGGTTGCTGGCATCGCGCTCACGGCCATCTTGGCTGGCAACGGCTGGTTGGGCCAGTACCTGGAGCCCATGGGTATCCAGCTGGCCTTTCAGCCCGCCGGCGTGGTGATTGCGCTGATCTTCATCGGCTTGCCGTTTGTGGTGCGTACGGTGCAACCGGTACTGGAAGACACTGAAAAAGAACTGGAAGAGGCGGCCATGTGTCTGGGCGCTTCGCGGTGGCAAATCTTCCGGTATGTGATTTTCCCGGCCATTGCGCCAGCGCTGCTCACTGGGTTTGCGCTGGCATTTGCTCGCGCGATTGGGGAGTACGGTTCGGTCGTTTTTATCGCAGGCAACATGCCACTGGTATCCGAAATCACGCCGCTGATCATTATCGGCAAGCTGGAGCAATATGACATTGCCGGTGCAACGGCGGTGGCGTCGGTCATGCTGGTTATTTCATTTTTGCTGCTGTTGCTCATTAACGCCTTGCAAACCTGGCAGCGGCGCTGGAATGGTGGTGCGACATGAGTGATGCCCGAACCGGACATCGCCGCCACATGACCACCGAAGTGGCTTGGGTGCGCTGGGCCTTCATTATTCTGGCGCTGCTGTTCATGGGCCTGTTTTTGGTGATGCCGCTGGCCGCAGTTTTTACCGAGGCCTTGAGTGGAGGCTGGCAAAACTACCTGAGCGCGTTCAATGAACCAGATGCCTGGTCAGCCATCCGGCTCACGTTGCTGACGGCGCTCATCTCCGTGCCCGTCAACCTGGTGTTCGGCATAGCCGCGGCCTGGGCGATTGCCAAATATGAGTTCCGCGGCAAGGCGGTGCTGACGACACTGGTCGATCTGCCGTTCTCGGTGTCGCCTGTGGTGGCGGGCTTGATTTATGTGCTGGTGTTTGGCGCACAGGGCTGGTTGGGGCCTTGGCTGTCAGACCATGGCATCCAGATTGTGTTTGCGGTGCCCGGCATTGTATTGGCCACGATTTTTGTCACCTTCCCGTTTGTGGCGCGTGAGCTGATTCCGCTGATGCAAGCCCAGGGCACGGATGAAGAACAAGCCGCTGTGGTGCTGGGTGCCAGTGGCTGGCAAACCTTCTGGCATGTCACGTTGCCCAACATCAAGTGGGGTTTGCTGTACGGCGTGATTTTGTCCAACGCCCGTGCCATGGGTGAGTTTGGAGCGGTGTCCGTTGTGTCTGGCCATATACGCGGCCAGACCAATACGCTGCCGTTGCATGTGGAAATTTTGTACAACGAGTATCAGTCTGCTGCCGCATTTGCCGTGGCTTCGCTGCTGGCCTTGCTGGCTCTGGTCACACTGGGAATCAAGTCCTGGGTGGAGTGGCGCCATGAGCGCGAAATGCGCCGTCTGGTCGAATTGCCGCCCGAACCTTCACACCCGCGCCCAGCAACGGCTGCTGGCATTCGCACACCTTAAGACAGAACAGAAAACCGGGTCATTTGTA
>JAGOGU010000019.1 GCA_017996515.1 Allobrachymonas sp. | reverse complement strand
ATCAGCCCGGCGTCCACGCCTTCGACCAGACTGGCGGCAATTTCTTCCTGGGTCACGCTGCGCGTGGATTGCGTGTCAAACGGCAGCAGGCGCAGTACGGCATGCGTGGTGTTGGACAGCAGCAGCACGAAGGGGCGCGCGGCGCGCGACAGCCAGGTCATGGGGCGCGCCATGAAGGCGGCAATCTGCTCGGGATAGATTTGCCCGATGCGCTTGGGCACCAGTTCGCCAAAAATCAGCGTGACAAAGGTGATGCCTGTCACCACCAGAGCGGTGGCGGAAAAGTGCGCCACGCGCTCGGGCACGCCCGCCAGCAGCAGCCAGCGCGCCACGATGGGGCTGAAGGCCGAATCGCCCACAATGCCGTTGAGCAGGCCGATCGAGGTGATGCCGACCTGCACGGTCGAGAGAAAGTTGGTCGGGTGCTCCATCAAGGCCAGCGCCGCCGAAGCGCCGGGCTTTTGGGCGGCGGCCAGCGCATCCAGCCGCGCCTTGCGGCTGGCGGCCAGCGCCATTTCCGACATGGCAAACAGGCCATTGAGTAGGGTCAATAACAAAATCAGCAGCAGATTCATGGCGTGCGCAGATAATGATTCATGCAGGCCATGGCGCGCGACAAGCGAGCGTCATGACCGGGCAAGAGCAAAAACAGGGATTCATGCATGGGAATGTACTGCATCGGGGATATTCATGGCTGCCATGCGCAATGGCAGGCCATGTTGCGTGCGCTGGATTTTTCGCCCAGCCGCGACACCCTTTACGTGCTGGGCGATATGGTCAATCGCGGGCCGGATTCGGCCGATGTGCTGCGCAGCATGATGGCGCTGGAAGGCAGCGTGCACTGCCTGCTGGGCAATCACGACATCCATTTGCTGGCCGTGTCGCAAGGCGTGCGCAAACTGCACCCGCAAGACACGCTGGCTGGTGTGCTCGAAGCCCGCGATGCGCCACAAATGATCGAATGGCTGCGCTACCAGCCGCTGGCCATGTATGCGCACAAATGCCTGATGGTGCATGCGGGCGTGCAGCCGCAGTGGGACGTGGGGCAAACCATGGCCTGCGCGCACGACATCAGCCAGTTGCTGCGCGCGCCGGACTGGAAAGAATACCTGGGGCCCCTGTTCGGCAACGAGCCGGACCAGTGGAGCGACAAGCTGCGCGGCATGGATCGCTGGCGTTGCAGCCTTAACACCCTGACGCGGGCGCGCATGTTCGACCGCCATGGCCGCATCGACTTTGCGCACAAGCTCGGCCCCGATGCCGAGCCCAGAAAAGCCGGGTTGCTGCCGTGGTACGACTGCCCCAAGCGGCGCACGCAGCGCGTGACCGTGGCCTTTGGGCATTGGTCCACTCTGGGGCTTTTGCAGCGATCCAATCTGCTGGGGCTGGATACAGGGTGCTGTTGGGGCGGCATGCTGACCGCGGCAGAAATTCTGCCGGGCGGTGTGCCGGGGCGCATCGTGCAGGTGCCGCGCCATCCGGGCGCTGGCAAAAAAGCGTAGCGCTTGTTGGCACGATTGACCGCTGAGTTGTGGTGTAAACAAACACCTCTCTGCCTGCCAAGCATTTTCAGCGCACGGTCATGAAATGATGGGGTGGGCGCTGCCGGTGTATCGGCAGATAAGGCGCGACAAGGCACAATATGCCCCATAGCGATTTATTTCAATGTACAAGGACATGACCATGAAAGACTGGTATCTGGCCGCGCGCGCCACCCGCATGGACCCCTCGGTGCTGCGGGACATTCTCAAAATGACCGAGCAGCCGCACATCATCAGCTTTGCGGGCGGCTTGCCCTCGCCAGACGCTTTTCCGGTTGAAGCATTCAACGCGGCTTACGAAAAGGTCATGCGCACGCAGCCGCGCGACGCGCTGCAATACGCCTCCAGCGAAGGCTACAAGCCTCTGCGCGAGTGGGTGGCGCAATCGCTGCCTTGGAATGTTTCGCCCGATCAGGTGCTGATCACCACAGGGTCGCAGCAGGCGCTGGATCTGGTCGGCAAGCTCTTTATCGACGAAGGCAGCCGCATCGCCGTGCAAACGCCCTCGTATCTGGGCGCGCTGCAGGCATTTTCGACCTATGGGCCGACGATCTGGAGTGTGCCCAACAACCCCGATACCGGCGAGATGCAGCTCGACATTCTGGAGCGCGAGCAGTTGCAGCACGCCGCGCGCTTCCTTTACGTTTTGGCGAATTTCCAAAACCCGTCCGGGCAAAGCCTGTCGGCTGAAATGCGTGAGCAATTGGCCCGCACCTGCAATGCCCTGCAACTGCCGGTGGTGGAAGACAACCCCTATGGCGAACTCTGGTTCGATCAGCCGCCCCCGCCGCCCGTGAGCAGTTATTACCCCGAAAACAGCCTGTACATCGGCTCGCTATCCAAAGTGCTGGCACCCGGCTTGCGGCTGGGTTTTATGGTGGCGCCCACCGAGATTTATTCTCAGCTGCTGCAAGCCAAGCAGGCATCTGATCTGCACAGCCCGAACCTGAACCAGCGCCTGGCTTTTGAGGTGCTGAGCACGCCGGGTTTTTTGGACGAGCACCTGCCCAAAATCCGCCAGCTCTACAAAACGCAATGCCAAGCCATGCTGGTGGCTTTGCAAAAATACATGCCCGACAACGTCACCTGGAACACCCCGCGCGGTGGCATGTTCCTGTGGTTGCGTCTGCCGCCAGGGCTGGACAGCGCCGCCCTGCTGCCGCAGGCGGTGGCGCGGGGCGTGGCCTATGTGCCGGGTATTCCGTTCTACAGCGGCACACCCGATGTGCGCACCCTGCGCCTGAGCTTTGTAACGGCCACGGCCGAAGAAATCGACCGCGGCATTGCGGCGCTGGCGCAAACCGTGCGCGAAGCTGCGGCGCAGGTGCAAGGAGATGCCGGCGGCGCCTGATGGCGTTGGGCTGGCAGTGTTGGAACAAGCGCTGAACAGCGCTCCAGCACGGCGCACAACACAATCGCCCCAACCCTGGTCAAGGATTGGGGCGATTTTTTTGGAGGTGCACCACCAGCCCCGTGCGGGCGGTGGTGTGACTGCGCTGGCGTCAGCGCGGCTTGGTTTTTACAGGCGCTCGAAAATCGCCGCGATGCCCTGCCCTGCGCCAATGCACATGGTCACCAGCGCGTATTTGCCACCGCTGCGGTGCAGCTCGTGCACGGCTTTCACAGTCAGGATGTTGCCGGTAGCGCCGATGGGGTGTCCCAAACCGATGCCCGAACCGTTGGGGTTGAGCTTGGCCGGGTCGAACTGCAAATCGCGCGCCACGGCCAGCGCCTGTGCGGCAAAGGCTTCGTTGGCCTCGATCACATCCATGTCGGCCATTTTCAGGCCGGCTTTTTCCAGCGCCAGGCGGCAGGCGGGCACGGGGCCGATGCCCATGTGTTCAGGCTCGACGCCTGCGAGTGCATAAGACACCAGGCGCGCCAGCGGCTTGACGCCACGCGCCTTGGCAGCGCCTGCTTCCATCAGCAACACGGCAGAAGCCGCATCGTTGATGCCGCTGGCATTGGCCGCCGTAACGGTACCGTTTTCTTTGATGAAGACGGGCTTCATCTTCTGGAAGTCTTCGATCTTGGCGCCTGTGCGGAAGTGTTCGTCTTTGTCGAACACGACGTCGCCTTTTCGGGTTTTGATGGTCACGGGCACGATCTGGTCTTTGAAGCGGTTTTCGGCCCAGGCTTGTTCGGCGCGCTGATGGCTTTCCAGCGCCAACTGATCCTGATCTTCGCGGCTGATGTTCCACTTGGCGGCCACGTTTTCGGCGGTGATGCCCATGTGCGTGCCGGCAAACGGATCGGTCAGCGCGCCCACCATCATGTCCACCATCTTGCTGTCGCCCATGCGGGCGCCCCAGCGGCTGGCCAGGCTGGCATAGGGGGCACGGCTCATGTTTTCGGCACCGCCGCCAATGGCCACATCGCAATCGCCCAGCAGAATGGATTGCGCCGCCGAAACGATGGATTGCAGGCCCGAGCCGCACAGGCGGTTCACGTTCATGGCCACGGTTTCCTTGGGGCAGCCGCCATGGATGGTGGCCACGCGCGACAGGTACATGTCTTTGGGTTCGGTATTGACCACATGGCCGAATACGACCTGCCCTACATCCTTGCCTTCAAGGCCCGCGCGCGCAATTGATTCGCGCACGACCAGTGCAGCCAGATCGGTGGTGGGCACGTCTTTCAGACTGCCGCCAAATGTGCCAATGGCGGTACGCACGGCGCTGACAACGACAACTTCACGGGTCATGGGGGTCTCCTTGATCAAGATGAGTAAACGAGCAACTCGCAAAGATTTGCTACAGTCCCATCATAGCCGAACGATGCCGCGCTGACCACATATGCCCCGCACATCGGGTGCATCCGGCACGTTCCGCGCCTTCCATCTTGCCGAACAGGCGTTTTGCCATGTCCCAGCTCCAGTTTTCTCCGTTCTCGCTTGTGCGCAGTTTGCTGCTTGCCGTGCAATTTTTCACCCGCCTGCCCTTGCCTGCATCCTGGGCACGCTGGGCCGATTATTCGCCCGCCCGCATGCGCGCGGCCATGGCGCACATGCCCGCCATGGGATGGCTGGTGGGCGGCTGCGCTGCGCTGGCGTTTGTTGCGGCGCGTGCGCTGTGGGGCGCCCCCGCCATGATGCAGGCGGCGCCTGTACTGGTGTACATGCTGGCGGCGGTGCTGAGCGTGGCCGCTACCCTGTGGCTCACAGGCTGTTTTCACGAAGACGGCCTGGCCGATGTGGCCGATGGCCTGGGCGGCTTTGTCGAGGCAGAGCGCGCCTTGCAAATCATGAAAGACCCGCGGGTGGGCAATTACGCCGTGTGGGCGGTCACGGTGGTGTTCGCGCTCAAGGTGTGCCTGCTGGCTGCGCTGGCCGCTTTGCATGAAACCGGCGCATGGTGCATGCTGCTGGCGGCGCATGTGCTGTCGCGTTTTTTTGCCTTGACGTTGGTAAACAGGCTGCCGCATGTGGGGCTGGACGGACAATCCAAAACACGGCAAATCACAGGCGTGATGGACGGCGTGGCGCTGTGGCCGGGGGTGCTGTGGTGCCTGCCCCTGCTGGGGTTTGGCCTGCTGCCGCAAGGCGTTGATCTGCTGGGTGCCGTGGGCCTGTGCGCCGTGGTGGCGGCTGCCGTTGCACTGGACATGGGCAGATGGTTCAGGCGCCGCTTGCAAGGCTTTACGGGCGACTGCCTGGGCGCCACCCAGCAAGTGTGCGAACTGGCCTGCTATGCCACGGCGCTGGCTGTGCTGGCGCGGCTGCCCGTAGGCATATCCGGATAAGGGCAAGCGCCCCGTGTCTGCCTTTTCCGATCTGTCTGCTGTGCCGGATTTATCCGTGGCAGCGCCCCGCTGGTATGTGCTGCGCCACGCCCAGCCGCTGATTGCCAAAGGCATCTGCTACGGGCAGTTGAACGTGGCAGCCGATGCCGCCTTGACGCACACCGCCGCCACGGCATTTGCCGCCCATTTGCAAACCGCCTATGGGGCAAGGCATGGCGCGGATGGAGCCAATGGGCCGCATGGCGGGCACGCGCCCACCGTGCGCTTGCAATGCTCGCCCTTGCAACGCTGCCAGCAACTGGCGCACGCCTTGCAGCCCCTGCTGGCAACGCACGGCGTGGCGCACCACGACACCGATACGGCGTTGACGGAAATCGATTTCGGCCAATGGGAAGGCAGGCCGTGGAACAGCATCGCCATGTCCGAGTGGGACGGCTGGCAAGCAGACTTTGCCCACTACCGCCCGGGCGGCGGCGAATCGGTCGCGCACTTCGTGCAGCGGGTGCATGCGGCTGCGCGGCAAACGGCGGTCTGGTTGCAACAACACCCGGGCGCGGTGGCCGTGTGGGTCACGCACGCGGGCATCATGCGGGCGCTGTACTGGTTGCAGCAGCGCGGCCACGTGCTGCCAGGTGCTGCCGCCGAATGGCCGCTGGAAGGCGCCTGCTCTTGCGGGCAGTGGTTGGCGTTAGATGAGTCTGCTCTTGCGCACTTCTTTCCTTAGAATGCGGTTCAGGCTGCCTACTTGAAATTTTTAGTTAGTTCACAGCGATCATGGCGCAGCATATGTGGTTTACCGAAATCGGAGATTCTTCACGACATGAAGAGCATTGATCTATTCGCCGGAGCTGGGGGCTTATCCTGCGGCCTTAAGCAGGCTGGCTTCTCACCCTTGCTAGCAAATGAGTGGATTCCTCAATTTGCCGAAACCTACAAACTCAATCACCCAGAAGCAAAAGTCGTCGTAGGTGATGTGCGAGAAGTTAGCGAAACAGATTTGAAGCGCAAGCTTGGGGTGTTAAGCGGAGAAGTGGACTTGGTTGCCGGCGGTCCACCTTGCCAAGGTTTTTCCATAAATGCACCAATACGATCATTGAATGATGAACGCAACCATTTGTTCAAGGATTTTTTGCGGGTTGTATCGTCTATTAAGCCCAAAGCCGTGCTGATTGAAAATGTGCCTGGGATTATTTCTTTAGGGCGCGGCACTGTGGTTGAACAAATCTATAAAGAACTGCAAGCAATGGGGTACACTGTCAAGCATCGCATTTTATTTGCTGGACATTATGGTGTTCCGCAAATGCGTTTTCGAACGGTTTTCATAGGCATTCGTAAATTTAAGAAGGAAATTTCTTTCCCTGAGCCTAAATACAATGCCAAAGCGGTGGCAAATTTTACTGGTGCGCGTGAATTGTGCCTTTCTGTTCCCCCGCTATTCGCGCAGAATCTTAAGCCACATACAACGGTTTGGGATGCCATGTCTGATTTGCCGGAAATTGATAACGGTGCTTCAGTTAGCCCAGAGAATTATGCTATGCCCCCGCAGAATGCATATCAAGAATATTTGAGAGACGGATGTGCCAGATTAACCGCACATTATTCTGCAAAAGTATCTCAGATAAATCTAGATCGACTCAAATTTATTCCGCAGGGAGGAAGTTGGCGAGACGTTCCTTTTGACTTGCTTCCAGCTGGATTAAAACGTGCACGTCGAAGCGATCACACCAAACGCTATGGTCGCTTACACCCGGACGCACTTTGTTCTACCGTATTGACTAAATGTGACCCACATTGGGGTAGCTTTTTCCATCCAACGCAAGACCGTGTTATATCTGTTCGTGAAGCAGCGCGAATTCAATCCTTTCCTGATAGCTATCAATTTTCTGGAAGCATTACACAGCAATACGAGCAAATTGGTAATGCTGTTCCACCTCTGCTTGGTAAGGCTATCGGTGATGAAATTGCAAAACTTTTAGGAAAATCCTGATATCACTTGCTCGTCCAAAAAACAAAGATCTTGTAGAAATATTTGGTTACGCTCCAGATGATTTGACGCCGTCTGTTCGCAGCTTGTGGAATCTAGGTGAGTGCCCTTTTATTAATAAATCATGCAGCAAGTCTAACCACGATTCATCTGTCGTTTATGGTACATGTAGCGTTACTACGACTTTTGGTGATTGCATAATATGTCCAAATCGGCTTTATGAGAAGAATTATGCAACACTGCGCACGATTGCAAAAGATGCTTTTGGAGATGTGGCAGAGTTTATTTTATTTGATGAATACATTAAGCGCCGAAACGAATGCGGTGTTTTTGTTGTTGCTCTGGGGCAAAACTCTGGGAAAGAAGTAAAAATTGGCCGCAGTCTTTCTATGGATTGGGTGCTAGCCAAAATTGAAAATAACCAATTGATTGAATATGTCGGGGTCGAAGTTCAAAGCATTGACATTACAAACAACTATCGTGATGCATGGTATGCTTATAAAAACTTAAATCGGAATACCAAGACAATCCCCTCTTCTGAGCACGGTATGAACTGGGCTAATGTTCACAAAAGATTGATTCCACAAATCATTCGAAAAGGTGTTGTGTACTCCAATTCCAATTTGGTTAAAGCTGGCTTGTATTTTGTATTACCTGATATTGTATATCGCAAGTTAGAAGATATTATTGGTGTGGATATTCCAATTATTTCCAATAAAGGGTCGAATGTTTTAACTATCCATACTTATGATCTATCGCCGCCCACAATCCATGGACAGCAGCGCACTCTGATTGATAATAGAAAAATACGAGTTTCATTAGACGAATTTTCGCAACGCTTTATTTCTGGTCCAAATCTACCAACTGGCGATGACTTGGATGAAGCTGTAAAACGAGTTCTAGGATGCTTTTGATTGTGGAAAATAAAAAAATAGAAGGACGGGCAACATGTCCCCTTCAACATCAGACCGGCAATATTCGGTATTGGGTAGCCAGAGGCTCTTAGAATGCGATCATGACTACGCACCACGCCCCTTACGCTCCCTTCCCTACTGGCCGCCCGCGCCGTTTGCGCCGCGACAGCTACACGCGCAATCTGGTGCGCGAGCAGCACCTGCATCCGCACGATTTGATTTATCCGGTGTTTGTGGTCGATGGCCTCAAGCGCAGCGAGGCGGTGCCTTCCATGCCGGGCGTGGCGCGTCTGTCTCTGGATTTGCTGCTGCCCCTGGCCGAGCAATGCCTGCAGTTGGGCATACCGTATATGGCGCTGTTTCCGGTGGTGGATGCCAACCAGAAAGACGCCGTTGGTAGCGAAGCGGCCAACCCACGCGGCTTGATTCCCACGGCGGTGCGCGCCCTCAAGCACCGCCTGCCTGAATTGGGCATCATGACCGACGTGGCGCTCGACCCCTATACCAGCCACGGGCAAGATGGCATTCCCGACGAAACCGGCTACCTGCTTAACGACGCCACCATCGAGCAACTGCAAAAGCAGGCGCTGTGCCAGGCGCAGGCGGGCGTGGATATCGTCGCCCCCAGCGACATGATGGACGGGCGCATCGGCGCCATCCGCCAGGCGCTGGATGCGCAAGGGTTTATCCACACCCGCATCATGGCCTACAGCGCCAAATATGCCAGCAGCTTTTACGGCCCCTTTCGCGATGCGGTGGGCAGCGCCGGTCATCTGGGCAAGGGCAACAAAAAAACCTACCAGATGGATCCGGCCAACAGCGATGAGGCTCTGCGCGAAGTGGCACTGGATATTGGCGAGGGTGCAGACCTGGTCATGGTCAAGCCCGGCATGCCTTATCTGGACGTGCTGCGTCGCGTCAAAGACACTTTCCGCGTGCCCACTTTCGCCTACCAGGTCAGCGGCGAATACGCCATGCTCAAGGCGGCAGCGCAAAACGGCTGGCTTGACCACGACGCGGCGATGATGGAATCGCTACTGGCCTTCAAACGCGCAGGGGCAGACGGCATCCTGACCTACAGCGCGATGGAAGCGGCGCAATGGCTGCGCCAGCATGGTGTGGTGGGCTAGAGAGGTCTAAGCTGCTTTGACCTTAGTGCTTGGCCGTCAATTTTGTGACGGCCTCTTTGGCCTCGTGCAAGCTGCAGCCATGTATTTCTCGGTAGCAACGAATCGCCAAAGCGTGTCGACCACTTTCTAATAGCTGCCTGACATCATCTTCTGTGGCTTTGCCTGCTTGAGGATAAATGCCCTTGGTGCGTAAGCGCTTGATGTGTACGCTCATGCAGATATGCGCCAAAGCAGCTAGCAATATCAAACAGAAGACTATTTGCAATAGAAAAGGCATTGCGGGTTCCATTCACTCAAGAGTTGGGCAAAGCACGCCCGCCCGGCCAGCGGATGCGATCGGCCAGTGCTTGCCACACGGGCACTAGGTCGGCGGGCAAGGCGGGCAGTTCGCCCAGATTGCAGCGCGATTCTTCGGGGCTGTGAAAGTCGCTGCCGCAAGACACATACAGTTCGCGCTGGCGTGCCAATTGGGCGTAATGCGCCATTTCGGTTGCGTTGTGCGCGCTGGTCACTACTTCTACCGCCTGCCCACCCAAGGCGGCAAAGGCATCAAAAAAAGCCTGCTCTTGCATGGGCGTCAAATCGTAGCGGGCGGGGTGTGCCACCACGGCCATGCCGCCTGCGGCTTGTGTCCATTCCAGTGCTTCTTCCAGGCTGGCCCAGCGGTGCGGCACAAAGGCAGGTTTGCCTTCGCCCAGATAGTGCAAAAAAACTTCGCCCATCGTGCGGCACACACCCGTATCCACCAGATAACGCGCCACATGCGCGCGCGAAATCAGCTCCATATTGCTGACGTAGCGCAAGGCGCCTTCCCACGCGCCGGGTATGCCCAATGCCGCCAGTTTGTGCGCCATGGCCTGAGCGCGCTCTGCCCGCCCGCCGCGGTTGCGGCGCAGGTGGTCGATCAAGGCGGGCTGGGTTTCGTCCACGCCCAGCGCCACGATGTGGATGGTTTTTTCCTGCCAGGTGATGGAAATTTCCACACCCGATAAAAAAGGAATGCCCAGCCGATCAGCCGCTTGCGCCGCTTCGGCAATACCGGCCACTTCGTCATGGTCGGTCAGTGCCCACAAATCCACGCCCTGCCCTTGCGCGCGCTGCGCCAGCCACGTTGGGCTGCGCGTGCCGTCTGACACGGTGGAGTGGCAATGCAAATCGGGGCGTTGGGGTCGCATCAGGCCATGCGCTTGTGCAGCGACTGTGTCAGTTCAAGCAGGGTGTGCGTATGGGCGTTATCGGGCCAGCCCGCCAGCGATTCGGCGGCCAGTTCGGCCTGTTTGCGCGCCTGCTCGCGCGAGGCTTGCAGGGCGCCGCTTTCGCGCACGATGTGC
This sequence comes from Allobrachymonas sp., assembly GCA_017996515.1. GTDB lineage: Bacteria > Pseudomonadota > Gammaproteobacteria > Burkholderiales > Burkholderiaceae_C > Brachymonas. The sequence continues at coordinate 4,309 of JAGOGU010000019.1, read as the reverse complement.
AGCACCTCTTGCAACAGCGCGGGATCCAGGGTGGTTGCCTGCGCGGCTGTTGCCTGTTCGATTGCGCGGCGCAGCACATCGGCCTGCTGCTGCGTGCCCATTTGCAGCGCCAGAATCAGCGGCAGGGTGGGCTTGCCTTCGCGCAGATCATTGCCCAGGTCTTTGCCCAGCGCTTCAACCGTGCCGTCGTAATCCAGCACGTCGTCAATGATCTGAAAAGCCGTGCCCACGGCTTGGCCATAGCGGGCGCATTGTTCTTCCAGCGCAGGGGCACTGTTGGTCAGCACGGCGCCCAGGCGGGCGCTGGCCTCGAACAGTTTGGCGGTTTTGGCGCGAATCACGCGCAGGTAGTCTGCTTCGTCCAGATCCAGATCGCCCATATGCGTCAATTGCAGCACCTCGCCTTCGGCAATGGTGTTGGTGGCATCAGCCAGAATTTGCATCACGCGCAGATTGTGCGTTTGCACCATCATCTGAAAAGCGCGCGAATACAAAAAGTCGCCCACCAGCACGCTGGCCGGGTTGCCAAAATGGGCATTGGCCGTGGGCAGCCCACGGCGCAGCATGGATTCGTCCACCACATCGTCGTGCAACAGTGTGGCGGTGTGGATGAACTCCACCACGGCTGCCAATCTGTGGTGTTCGGTGCCGCCATAGTCCAAGGCCCCCGCCACCAGCAGCAGCAAGGCCGGCCGCAGGCGCTTGCCGCCTGCCCGAATCAGGTGCTGCGACACCTCTGCCACCAACGGCACACCGGTGTGCAGGCTTGCATGGATCAGGGCATCAACGGCCTGCATGTCGGCCGCAATGACCGGAAAAGTGGAATGGGATGATGGCGCGCGCAAAGAGCCGTCCTCGCAACAGGTAAAACAGGAAAAAGGAAAATTGCCCGCCTGCGGCATGCTGGGCGCCAGGCGGCGGGCTGTATCTGGATGCAATCGAGAATTATAGGAGTTGCCCTCGCTGGCTTTGATGCCCTCAAGGGGCGCTGGCAAAAGGGCTGCCGCAGCGCGCAGCGTGCTGGTCGTACAGGCTGCGCAAATCGCGTTGACCGATGCACGCTTTGATGCTGTGCAAACCGGCGATACGCTCAGCCCTCCAGCCCCTTGCCGCCCTGCCCGTCTGCGCTTTCGATCAGCTCGATCTTGTAGCCGTCGGGGTCTTGCACAAAGGCAATGATCGTGCTGCCGCCTTTAACCGGACCAGCCTCGCGCGTCACCTTGCCGCCCGCGGCGCGGATGCGCTCGACCGCAGCGGCCGCATCGGGAACGCCCAAGGCAATGTGGCCGTAGGCCGTGCCCATGTCGTACTGGCTCACGCCGTAGTTGTAGGTCAGTTCCAGCTCGGCATGCTTGGGGTTGTTGCCAAAACCCAGAAAGGCCAGCTTGTACTGGTACTCGGGGTTGTCAGACGTGCGCAGCAAACGCATGCCGATCACCTGGGTGTAAAAGTCGATGGAGCGTTGCAGGTCGCCGACGCGCAGCATGGTGTGCAGGATTCGCATGGTTGTATTCCCTGGGATGAAAATGAAAAGGGCGGAGGCCTATTTTATAAACGGAATAAACAACAACCAAGGCGTATTGGAGCGCGGTGGTGCGTGTGCGTTGGGCTTGCAGCATTCAAACAAATAGTTCTGACATGTGAGAATGGGAAAGGCAAACTTGCAGGTGGGCGTATCGCCCCTATATGCACAACACGACATCACTGCTTCATCAACCCCTTTCAAGGAAACATCTGTCCCATGAATACCAGCGACATCCAGAATATCTTGCGTATCACCGTTCTTGCCTCGTTTGCCGATGGTGCCAAGCACGACCGCGAACGCGATGCCATCAAAAACATTGCCGACAGCCTGGGGCAAGCCGAGGGGGTAAACCTGCCTTCACTGTATCAAGATGCATTGCTCAAACGTGTGAATTTGGAGCAAGCCGCAGCCGCATTGAGCAACGATGAGGCGCGCCATTTAGCCTATGAGATGGCAGTGTGCGTGTGCGATGCCGACGGCAGCACCAGCGAGGCCGAGCGCGTGTTTTTACGCAGCCTGCAACAAGCCTTGGCCTTGCCTGCGAGCGAGGCACAGGCGTTTGATCAGCAAGCGGCTGCGTTGGTACCGGTGGATTTGCCTGCAACGGTGCAGCCATTGCCTGCAGATGCCGGGGTTCGTTCGCAGGTGGATCGTGCCGCGCTGGAAGGGAAAATCAAAACGGCCGCCATCACCAATGGCGCGTTAGAACTGCTCCCAGAAACGCTTTCCACCATGGCCATCATCCCTTTGCAGATGCGTTTGGTCTACGGCATCGGCAAAGCGCACGGTTACGAATTGGATAGCGGCCACATCAAAGACTTTTTGGCTACGGTGGGCGTGGGCCTGACCTCGCAATATCTGGAGCAGGCTGGCCGCAAGCTGTTGGGTGGCTTGCTCAAGAAAGCGGGCGGCAAGGGAATCGGCGGTTTGCTGGGAGGTCTGGGCAAGCAGGCCGTCAGTTCTGGCATGAGCTTTGCCAGCACCTATGCCTTGGGCTATGTGGCGCTGGAGTATTACGCTGGAGGCCGCCAGCTTTCCACGCAAATGCTCAAAGACGCCTATGCGCGCCTTTTCGGACAAGGGCAGCAACTGCAAACGCAGCTTTTGCCGGAGATTCGCCAGCGTGCCCAAACCCTCAATATGACCGAAATCATGAACATGGTGCGTGGTCGACTGGGCTGATAAAAGCCTTCAGGCTGCGTGTGTGTGTAGCGGCCATGGCTGGCTAATGCCAGCCTTCTTCTGTATGACGCTTTGGTTGCATTGGCCGGCGCATGGTGCGCGAGCCAGTAACTGAAAGCTCGCGCTTTGACCCATTGAGGGCCGTTCGTCCTTATAGCCCCAAATTCGGCGCCAGCAGCCGAGCCACCTCGTCCTTTGTCATCCCCCGGCGCGCGGCCATGTCGGCCACCTGGGTGTCGTCGATCTTGCCGACGTTGAAGTACGTGGCCTCGGGGTGGCTGAAGTAAAAGCCGCTGACGCTGGCCGCAGGCGTCATGGCGTAGGCGTCGGTCAGGCCCATGTGAATGTCGTGCGCGCCCAGCAGCGCAAACAGCGGCTTTTTCACGCTGTGGTCCGGGCAGGCGGGGTAGCCGGGGGCGGGGCGGATGCCACGGTATTGCTCGGCGATCAGGGCGTTGTTGTCCAGCGCCTCGTCGGGCGCGTAGCCCCACCAGTCGCGGCGCACGCGCTGGTGCAGCCATTCGGCGCCGGCTTCGGCCAGGCGGTCGGCCAAGGCCTTGAGCATGATGGCGCTGTAGTCGTCGTGCTGGGCCAAAAACTCGGCTTCTTTGGCGTCCACACCCAGCCCGGCGGTGACGGCGAAGGCGCCGATGTAGTCCTTCACACCGCTGCCTGCCGGGGCCACAAAGTCGGCCAGGCAGCGGCTGGGGCGCATCTGGCCTTGGGCGTCTTCCTGCTTTTCGGTTTGCTGGCGCAGGCCGTGCCAGGTGAGCAGCACGTCTTGCCGCGCTTCGTCAGCGTACAGGGCGATGTCGTCATCGTGCACAGTGCTGGCTGGCCAGAAGCCCACCACGGCGTGGGCGGTGAGCCAGCGGCCTTCGGCGATTTTTTTCAGCATGGCCTGCGCATCGGCAAACACGCGCGTGGCCTCTTGCCCCACCACTTCGTCTTGCAGGATGGCGGGGTATTTGCCCGCCAGGTCCCAGGTCTGGAAGAAGGGCGTCCAGTCGATGAAGGGCAGCAGTTCGGCCAGCGCGATGTTCTGGATCAGGCGGCGGCCGGTGAACTTGGGCGCGGGGGGCTGGTAGGCGGCCCAGTCAATGCGGGCCTTGTTGGCGCGGGCCTGGCTCAGCGGCCAGAGCGCGGCCTGCTTCTTGCCCGCGTGCTGCTGGCGCACCTTGTCGTAGTCGGCTTGCACATCGGCCACATACTGCGCGGCACTTTCACCCAGCAGGCCCTGCGCCACGCTGACGCTGCGCGAGGCATCGGGCACATAGACCACGGGGCCTTCGTAGTGCGGGGCGATCTTGACGGAGGTGTGCACGCGGCTGGTGGTGGCGCCGCCGATGAGCAGCGGGATTTTGCGCAGGCGGAAATGCTCGTCCTTCTGCATCTCGCCGGCCACGTACTGCATTTCTTCCAGGCTGGGGGTGATGAGGCCCGACAGGCCAATGATGTCGGCCCCTTCCACCTTGGCGCGCGCCAGGATTTCGTGGCAGGGCACCATCACGCCCATGTTTACCACCTCGAAGTTGTTGCACTGCAAGACCACGGTGACGATGTTCTTGCCGATGTCGTGCACGTCGCCTTTGACGGTAGCGG
>JAGOGU010000142.1 GCA_017996515.1 Allobrachymonas sp. | reverse complement strand
GCCTAAGGCAGCCAATGCATTGCCCCCAGTGCAAAGGGTAAGCACAGCCAACCACACATGGGCGCTCTGGCGCAGGCAGAAGCGGGGGGCACTTGCCCGCACCGCATCCACGGGGCGGCGGCAGGTGGTACGGGAGCGGCTAGCCTTACCGCCCGTACTTGCAGTCTCAGGTGCAGCCACCCAGCAGCCCAGTGTCGCGTTCCATATAGATCGGTAAATGTGGTTCATGTGACAAAGCCTTGAAAGCGTATGTATTCGTGTTGTTGCGCTTCAAAGCCTGTCATCAGGTTGCCCGAAGCCCTTAAAAATCGGAACAAACAGTAACATCCACATCCTGATGTGCCTATACCTGAAACTAGGTATTTTTAGACCCATCGCACATTGCGTATACGATTATTGCTATAAGGTTTATATGAATAATCGAATAATCAACTACACCTTGCAGCTATGGAATCACGGCCTTGACCGGCCAAGCTGCTCGGCAGACCCTTGCATCAAGGGCGTGGCCATCAGCTCTTGCTGCCAGCTCTGTGTATCGCTGGCTGCACTGGCCGAGTAGCTGGTTGGCGGTTGCGGCGTAGTCACGGACGGCGGCGGCGGAAGCTGTGGCAATGCGCTTGTCGGCTTCACTGAGCTGGTCGCGCAGCCGGCCAGCATTGCGAGTGGCAACAGCAGCAGCGCCAGCCAGGCGCGATTGTTCTTGAATGGATGCATTGAGTACCTCTTGGTAATTGGTATCGATGGCTTGGGCCACTGCAAAGGTGCCCAAGTCGCGCGCGGCCAGCTCTTGGGAGTGGGCCAGCTTGATCTGTGCAATGTCTTGGCCCAGCCGCCAGCCATTGGCCAGCCAGCCCGCGCCAAAGATGGTCAGCGCCACAGCGGCCATGAGATAAGTTTTGGCTTTCATTGCACCCCCATGCAGTCGCTGAACCGTTTCTGCTGGCGCGTCCACACCCCTTTGCAACCTTTGGGGCCCCAGTTCTGGGGTTGTGAGCAATCACGCCCTGCTTGTTTGCGCCATGCCAGCAGTGCCTGGCAGGCCTGCGGGTAGTTGCCTGCCAGCAAGTGCGTGCGCATTGAGCTGCTGCGCCAGTTGCCAATACCAAACTGGTAGGTGAAATCCAAGTACAGGTCGTACTCCACTTGGTACAGCAGCACGCTCGGCAAGCTGGCCTTGAACATGGCTTCATCTTTGCTCTTGTGGTTGCGCACCAGCTGCAGGGCGCGCTCTTTGGTGATTGCAGGGTCTGCCAGCGCCACGCGGGTGCCGTCTTCATAGACCGTGGAGCCATAGCCAATGGTTGGTACATCGCCCTGCGTGGGCACGTAAGGCGCGGCCCTGAAACCTTCAGCGCCCAAGGTGGCCAGCAGGCCTGCGGCAGAAACAGTGAGCGCAGCAACCGCCACGCGCAATTTGCTAGACATCGCAGCCCCCCTTAATCGCCCGCATGCGTGCCTGGTGCTCTTCCTCGCTGCGGGCGTCATCACGCAGGCGCAAGCCATGCTCTTTACGGCGAAAGTAAAAATTCACCGCCAAACCCAGCAGCGCAATCACAATGCCCACCCAGCCAAAGAACGCACTGGATGTAGCCCAGCCGAAGCCTGCAGTCGCAGAGCCCGCCAAGGTGGTTTTGCTGCCAACGGCTGCAACGTTCGCGGCTTCAATTGCTGTTTCAACTTTCATTGGGGTGCTTCCCTATCTGGTGCCCTGTTGGTTGCCGCCAGTGTTGCGGCTGCATCGCAATCCCCTATGCCCTATGCTGGGCACAAAAAAACCGCCCGAAGGCGGCGGTTTATGGGTTGCTTGCCTTCTTGCAGGCAAGTGTCTTGAGTTGGGCATGGTTGTCCTAGCCCTAGCCGGGGTGCCTATGTGCACCTGAAATCATTAACTCTCATCATTGCGGCGTGAGAAGCCCGAGATGATGGCAACCAGCAAAAGGCTACTTATCCAACCAAACAGTGTTTCAATCCAATTCAACAGGCGCGCAGCATGGCCCCAGTGCCAGTTAAAAAAGAATTCTTCCTTAGGACTCTCTTTAGTCTCTGGAATAAATGCATCCCAAGATTTTTCCTGCCCAAGATCAACCACGGGCAGTAGTAAATCGAGCGAATATGCAAGTGGGCTGAAGGAGGCGTACTCCCCTCGCAGGCTAGAACAAAGATACCAATTCCCCTTCTTACCTTCTTTGTCGATATGGTCAGGCTGGCATTTTTTGTAGCGATCGTCCTGAAATACCAGCGGGTCAGAAGGTGCCAATGCGCTACGTGGCGGCAAAGCCAACCACCAGTACGTCGCGCCACACACTAGCCACACACCCAGCATCCAGATCACCAGACGAACAGGCCTATAACCGTAGCCCGCCAACTGTCCAAACGCCCAATGCGCTCCTCGAGTCACTATACGCATCAGCCAAGCAAGCTCAAGCACAGTGTCTTTGGGTGTCTTACCTACTCGACCGATTTTGCGTAGATGATCCTCGTAAGCAATCCCCACCTGCTTAGCATCCTCTGCATGCCCCATCTCACGCAATCCACGCTGCAACTGGCGCCATGGCTGAGGGCGAAAATCACTATCGCTCAGATGACTTTCTTGTTGAATATGCAACCATTTCAGCCGAGCATCTCCACTAGTCGATGCTGCACCGCCAAGCGATGCATAGCGGAAACCATCCAAAATGCTTCCTTGTCCCCAAGCCTGCAAATTGTCATCATCCAACACACCGACCTGCGCATGTGATGCATCGATGCATGCAGGTTGGGCAAACTCCTTCAGCATGCAAACGCCTTGTATAACTGCTGAAGAAAGAGACAACGCAGCACCACCATCTCGCACCTCAAAATCCCCCTGACTGCATTCGAAATTGCCACCAATTTGCGCACTCTTTAAGTTGACAGCTCCAATCGCTCGGAAATCTTTGCTCATGCAAACATTCCCTTTGACATTCAACCGTGGGCCATATATCGCACTGCCATTCTTTACTTCAAAGTGTCCGGCATCACAACTCAAAATACTGCCAATTTGTGCTGCCGTCAGATCAACACAACCATTCGCTCTGAAACCATTTCGCAAGAAAACACTTCCTGCGATATTGGCTCTCTCGAGCGACAACGCATCACCATCCTCTGCAGTGATATGTCCACCATCGCACCCAAGACTACCGCCAATGCGCGCATCTTGAAGTGTCACCTCCCCCTTGGCTTTGAAACCCTTACGGAGCGAAACACGCCCCCCCACCTTAATGCGGGTTGCGTATAAAGCCGGCCCTTTTTTAGCTTCGAATTGCCCACCACTGCAAACCAGATCACATCCGATCTGCGCGCCCTGCAGACGCACTTGGCCTTTTGCTTTGAAAGAATTGCTAAGCAAAACGCTACCACTCACATTAACTTGGTCTGCGCATAAAGCATTCCCATCATCAAACTCGAAAATCCCACCACTGCAGTCCAGATCACCACCAACCTGCGCCCCCTGCAGCCGTACTCGCCCCGAAGCTGTGAAGCCATCGCCAAATAAGACAGCGCCTCTAATATTGGTGTCATCAATATTTAAGGCCTCAAAATGCCCACCATTGCAATCTAAATTGCCACCAATCAGCGCACCTTGCAAGTGCACTTCGCCATTCACCTTGAAGCCATTACGAAGAAATAAGCTCGATGCACACTTCAAACGATCTGCAGCAAGCCCATTTGCAAGATGGCTTTCAGTCAAAATTAATACGCCACCAAACTTCGCATCCTGCGCATAGATTTTTTTAGCGAAAAAACATTTAATAAGTATCAAATCGACAGGTACGTTAGCACCACTAAGATTCAATAATCCTTCAATATACCCACCCTCTATAACTACTCCACGTTCATGCACAGGCGCTTGCTCATCACCGCCAAGCAGCAAAAAACGCAAAAAATCACCACGAATACAGTGCTCGTCAGTCACCGACTTCGGCACCTCATTTCCTAACTCAACTCGACGTCCCACCCTGCACGCTTCTAGCAGCCTCTGCTCACCGGGCTTAAGTGGAAGGAAATCATCCAAACTGCGGCCACACGGTTTCTTTGGCTTTTCTTGCTCCATGGCTCCCACCCTCTTTTCATGATTTTTTGTTGAGACTAGATATTAGCTGCGTCTCAGATACAAATACTGACACTTGCCAATCAAAGCGCTGGCGCTATACTGGCGTTGTCTCGAAAGAGATGGAGCGTGATAACTCCTTTGGTACAGCGGAAGAACCGCATCCGATAACTGGCGGTTTTTTTGCGCCCGGACATTGCACGCCTGCACTTGCTGCATGCGTTTGATTTATGG
>JAGOGU010000018.1 GCA_017996515.1 Allobrachymonas sp. | reverse complement strand
CTTTCAATTGCGCCGCATGCGGCGCACTGTCTGTACCCAGAAAATAACAGGGCTTGCCGCTGGTTGCAGCTGCCACCAAAGCTTCGCGATGCACTTCGCGCTTCAATACCGGCAGGCAGTAATAGTGCGGGCGAACGCCACCCGCAAGCAGCGCATTGCGGTTGAACAGCAAATGCTGCGGCGTAATCGTTGCGGCGGTGCCTGCGCCCGCCTCCGCCACATACTGGGCGGCTTCGCGCGTGGTGATGTGCTCCATCACAATTTTCAGCTCGGGCATGGCTTGCCGCAAAGGCTGCAGCACGCGCTCGATGAACACCGCTTCGCGATCGAAGATGTCGATCTGCGCATCCGTCACCTCGCCGTGCACCAGCAAGGGTATGCCGTGGCGCTGCATGGCTTCTAACGCCGCATGGCAATGCCGCAAATCAGTCACCCCCGCATCGCTATTGGTGGTAGCGCCCGCCGGGTACAGCTTGAATGCGGCAATACCCGCTTCGCGCGCCCGCGCCACTTCATCAGCCGGGGTGTTGTCGGTCAGATACAGCGTCATCAACGGCTCGAAAGAAGCCCCCGCCGGTATCGCCTGCTCAATGCGTTGCCGGTACGCCAGCGCCTGCGCCACCGTCGTGACAGGCGGCTTCAGGTTGGGCATGACAATGGCGCGCCCGAACTGGGCCGCCGTATGCGGCACCGATGTGTGCAGCTGCAGGCCATCGCGCAAGTGCACATGCCAATCATCAGGCCGCGTCAAGCTGATAGAAGAGGGCAAAGCCGTTTCGGAAGTATTCATGTGCATCACACCTTCAAAAGAACAATCAAGTAATTACACCGATTATCGGCAACAAAAAAGCCGCATACGCGGCTTTTTTGCAGAAATACCCAAGCGACTTGATTCCAGGTTGGATTCCAACGCGCGGGCAGCCGCTACATCAGGCCGTTGCGGCCATATTGTTGTCGCTGTCGTTCACAGCGCTCAGCCAGTATTGCGCGTTGAACGGACTGCTCATGCGCAAAGCCAGCGGCGTTACGTCCACAATCTTGTCGGTTGGCATTTTTTCTTCGGGTTCAAAGGCCTCTTCGGCTTCTTGCGCTTCAGCAACAACAGCCTGTTTCGCCCGTTCTGCTTGGCCAGCTTGTGCAGAACGGGCTACAGAAAAGAATAGAAGCACCGGAACGGAATTTTGCGATCGCCCCAGTAATCAGCCGCATCGCGGAAGGTGTCCAGCAGCTGCTCGCGCGTTTCTTTGTCAAAACGGGCGTTGGTCGGAATCTGCTCCAGCACCACCACAAACCCGGGCTGCGGGCCCGATTTGTGCACAGGGTCCGTGATGCAATCGTACAGCGCATCAAAATTCTTGCCGAAATGCGCGGGCAGCGTAAATTGCTCGGCAATCATGTCCAGCACATCCTGCTTGGTTTGCGCACCCGCCAAATTGGCATACAAAAAGTGCTGCCCCAGCTGGCTTGCCGCCGCTTGCAATTCGGGCACGCGAAATGCCCGTATCGACTGAACGATGTTGCTGCGCACATTGCGCAAAGGGTTGTCGGAAAGAGGTGAATCCATGCTCACAGTAACTACGCAGCAAAAAAGCTGCCTCCTTGGTTAAGGCTAGGGAACGATTTGTTGAAAACTGGCGTAATGATCAGCGGTGTAGTAACAAACTTCAGGACTACGGCTCGGCCCGCCGCAAACAATGCGCCGCGGCCCACGGGAAGAGGCGTTAGGCGGCGCGACGGTATATTCACGGTAGAAGCCCCGCTTTTTGGCAGGCAACAGACGCTCGCGGTTGGCAAACACCGTGCCGTCCTTGGAATAAGGAAACGGCCCACCTTGAAAAATCAAGCGATACACCCGCTGCTCCAGAACCGGCAATGCAGTCAGTGATACCGTATTGGCTTCTCCGCCCTCCACGGCCTTGTAAGATGGCTGCGGTCCAGCATCTGTTGTTCGAGCCGAAACAACGGCTCTATCCGCCTCTTTGTACGCAACCGCCTCAATGGGCTTGCACGCCAACAACGCCAAACACAATGGTACGCTGCCGAAAAATGGCAACACCCACCTGCTATAACGCTTCAGTTTCTGCACAGCCCATTGAATAGAGCAAATGGCATCAAAAGATGGTGTGGATTGCATGGTGGCACACGGAACCGGTTGCGCAGAAAGAACTTCCAACTACAGCGTTTCAGGGAACATCCCCAAAACGACAAGGCGCTAGTTTGCATCAAGCTGCTGCAAAAATCAAGATTGCGCCTAAAGAGCAAGTGCGGCGCAAGGGATTCCTTCCTTGAACTTGCCATATCCCAGAAAGCATGACATACCACTGGACAAAATCACTGCGCCCATTAGACACAATCTACGTAACGACAGAAAGAAAGCTTTTGACGAAAAATAGCCATGCGATGCATGAAAATAGATGCATCTTATCTTTTAAGCAACATTTGGCGTAAAAGCTTTTTGTGCCGAAGCACTCCGATAAAACCGGCCTGTCCTTCCTTCACAAACTCCGACAAGCGCACAAAAGCGTGCAACAAACAAGAAAAAACCCTGGCGTCAAAGACCCCCAGGGTTGCGTGAAAGCACCAGCTTGCCTACTGCATGCACTGGCAATTATTTTTTGGTGCCGTCGGCGAGACTCGAACTCGCACAGCTTTCGCCACTACCCCCTCAAGATAGCGTGTCTACCAATTTCACCACGACGGCTGATATGTCAAACAAGGCAAACTGCTGACTACTCACGTTGCCACATTCAATAGAGACTGCAATTGTAATCGCAATTTGCTTCTCATGGCGCTTTCAGCGCCCATCCTGAAAGGTTTACCGCGCAGAAGCCGGTGTGGTAGTGGTGCCGGGGATCATCGAAGCAGCATCACGGCTGGATGGAGCGGATGCTGCAGAAGCTGCAGCAGAAACGGGTACAGCGGCCGTTTGCTGAGCCGCCGGCAAATTGCTCAGCACGCTGGAACCAGACGCATTGCCGCGGTTGCCGTAATACGCCAGCACCAAGGTACATATGAAAAAGACGGTCGCCAACACAGCCGTTGCGCGCGACAGAAAGGTGGCGTTACCAGAAGAACCGAACAGGCTGCCCGAAGCGCCGCTACCGAAAGTGGCTCCAGCCGTAGCGCCTTTGCCTTGCTGCATGAGGATCAAGCCGATCATGACCAAGGCGCAGATAACCTGAACCGCCAGCAGAATATTGAAAAGTATGTTCATGAGATAAATGAAACCAACAGAATATGCGCCCAAGGCGCATGCCATAACTACACAAGAAAACTTTGCATTTTACTGGGCTGCCGCAATGATGCGCAAAAAATCATCCGCCTTGAGTGCAGCGCCGCCAATCAGACCACCATCGATATCGGGCTGTGCCAACAATTCAGCCGCGTTGCCGGCGTTCATGCTGCCGCCATACAACAAGCGTATGGCGCTGGCCTGATGATTCGTGGCAGCCTGCAATTGTTTGCGCAAAACCGCATGCACTTGCTGCGCTTGCTCGGGTGTGGCTGTATTACCCGTGCCAATGGCCCATACGGGTTCGTACGCCACCACGACTTCGGTAATGCTTGAGCCGACGAGATGCGTCACAGCGGCCAACTGACGGCGCACGATGTAGTCGGTCATGCCTTCATCGCGCTCACGTTGTGTTTCACCCACACACACGATAGGTGTAATGCCTGCTTCCAGCGCCCGCTTGGCCTTGATCGCCACATTGGTGTCGGTTTCGGCTTGATGCATGCGGCGCTCGCTGTGGCCGACGATGGCATAGCGCACACCAAATTCTTTGAGCATTTCGGCCGACACATCGCCCGTATAAGGACCATTTTCGTGCTGCGAAACATTTTGTGAGCCCAACGCAATCGCCTGCTGGCTCGCCAGCAGGCCTTGCAATTGCGACAAATAAACAGAGGGCACACACACGGCCACATCGCACGCCGGCTGCCCAACACCTGCCAGAATGCCTTGCATCAAGGCATCGTTGGCTGCGAGGCTACCGTTCATCTTCCAGTTACCCACGATGAATTTTTTCATGGATCACGACTCCCAAGTCAAAACTATTTTGCCGATATGCTGGTTGGATTCCATCAAGGCATGCGCTTGCGCGGCTTGTTCGGCGGCAAACGTGGCATGAATGACGGGGCGCACCTTGCCTTGCTCCAGCCACGGCCATACCGTTTGCCGCAGTTGGCTCGCAATGGCCGCTTTGAAGGCGTGGGGCTGGCTGCGCAAAGTGGTGCCGATGATGCTCAAGCGCCGCATCAATACGGTTACGGCATTGAACGCAGCGTCTTTGCCGCCTTGCACGGCGATGATGAGCAGCTTGCCATCCACGGCCATGCATTGCACGTTGCGCGCCACATAGCTGCCCGCCACCATATCCAGCACAACATCGGCGCCGCGATTCTGCGTCAAGGCCTTGACCTGCTCCACAAAATCCTGCTCACGGTAGTTGATGGCATGATCTGCCCCCAGTTGCAAGCATGCCGCACATTTTTCGGCGCTGCCTGCGGTCACGATCACCTGTGCGCCAACAGCCTTGCCCAACTGGATGGCCGTTGTGCCGATGCCGCTGCTGCCGCCATGCACCAAAAGCGTTTGGCCTGCCTGCAAACCGCCGCGATCGAACACATTGCTCCACACCGTGAAGAAGGTTTCTGGCAGGCTGGCGGCTTCGATCACGCTCATGCCCTGCGGCACAGGCAGGCAATGCGCCACGGGCGCCACGCAGTACTGCGCATAACCGCCGCCTGCCAGCAAGGCGCAAACCGCCTGCCCCAACTGCAAGCCTGCGGCCTGCATGGCAGCGGGGTCGCCGCCCACGATGGTGCCGGCCACTTCCAGCCCCGGCAAGGGCGAAGCGCCCGGCGGCGCAGGGTAATGGCCTTTGCGCTGCACCACATCCGGCCGGTTGATGCCAGAGACCGCGACACGGATCAGCACCTCGCCCGCGCCCGGCGCAGGCACAGGCTGCTGCACCAGCTCCAGTACATCGGGGCCGCCCGGCTCGCGAATAGCCACAGCCTGCATGGTGGCAGGCAGGGTTGAGCCCACAGCGTGTGCAGTCGCGGCGGCAGTGGTCATCAAGCTTCCTCGGGTCTGTCGCCGTTGCTGCGCTCAGAACGCTCGGTGCGCTCAGGGCGCTCGATCAAGGCTTTCATCGACAGCTTGATGCGACCTTTTTCGTCGGTTTCCAAAGCTTTCACGCGCACGATTTGGCCTTCTTTGAGGTAATCGCTGACTTTTTCCACGCGCTCGTGGGCAATCTGGCTGATGTGCAGCAGGCCGTCTTTACCGGGCAGCACATTGATCAGGGCGCCAAAGTCCAGGATCTTGACCACAGGGCCTTCGTAGATCTTGCCGATTTCGACTTCGGCCGTGATTTCTTCGATGCGACGGCGGGCTTCGGCGGCTTTGTCGGCATCGGTCGATGCGATGGTGATAACGCCCTCGTCAGAGATATCGATGGTTGTGCCGGTTTCTTCGGTCAGCATGCGGATGGTGGCGCCGCCCTTGCCGATCACGTCGCGGATTTTTTCAGGGTTGACCTTCATAGTGTACAGGCGTGGTGCGTAAGCGGACACTTCGGTCTTGGCTTCGCCCATGGCGCCCTGCATTTTGCCCAGAATATGCATGCGCGCCTCTTTGGCCTGCGCCAGCGCCACTTGCATGATTTCTTTGGTAATGCCCTGGATTTTGATATCCATTTGCAGCGCCGTGATGCCGTCTGTTGTGCCGGCCACTTTGAAGTCCATATCGCCCAAGTGATCCTCATCGCCCAGGATGTCGGTCAACACGGCGAAGCGATTGTCTTCTTTGATCAAGCCCATGGCGATACCGGCTACGTGCGCTTTCATGGGTACACCCGCGTCCATCAAGCTCAGGCAGCCGCCACAAACGGATGCCATGGAACTGGAACCATTGGACTCGGTAATTTCGGAAACCACGCGGATGCTGTAGGGAAACTCGTCTTTGCTGGGCAAGCACGCCACCAACGCACGCTTGGCCAGACGACCGTGGCCGATTTCGCGGCGCTTGGTGCTGCCCATGCGTCCCACTTCGCCTGTGGCGAACGGCGGCATGTTGTAGTGGAACATGAAGCGATCTTCGAATTCACCAGCCAAGGCGTCGATTTTTTGCGCGTCGCGCTCGGTACCCAGCGTGGTCACGACCAGTGCCTGGGTTTCACCGCGAGTGAACAGGGCCGAACCATGGGTACGGGGCAACACGCTGTTGCGGATCTCGATCGGACGCACAGTGCGTGTGTCGCGACCGTCGATGCGGGGCTCACCTGCCAGAATCTGGCCACGTACGATGCGGGCTTCGATTTCAAACAGCAGGTTATCGACCTTGACTTCGTCAAACTCTACGCCTTGCGCCGCCAAGTCGGCCTTGACGGTTGCACTGGCTTCGCGCAGCGCCTGGGTACGGGCCTGTTTGCTGCGGATTTGGTAAGCGGCGCGCAGCTTCTCTTCGGCCAGCGCAGTCACCTTGCCGATAAAGGCTTCGTCTTTGGCTTCGGGCGCCCAGGTGCCGTCTTTTTCCCACAGGGGCTTGCCTGCGTCACGAATCAGGTCGTGAATCGCATCAATGGCTACCTTGCCCTGCTCGTGACCGAACACCACCGCGCCCAACATGATTTCTTCCGACAGTTGCTGCGCCTCGGATTCCACCATCAGCACAGCTGCTTCGGTGCCCGCCACCACCAGATCCAGCTGGCTGTTTTTGCGGGCGGTTTGGCCGGGGTTGAGCACGTATTCGCCATTGATGTAGCCCACGCGCGCTGCACCAATGGGGCTATTGAACGGAATGCCCGAAATCCCCAACGCTGCGCTCACTGCAATCATGGCAGCGATGTCAGCGTCCACTTCGGGGTTGAGCGATACGGTGTGCACCACCACGTGCACTTCGTTGTAGAAACCTTCGGGGAACAGCGGGCGAATGGGGCGGTCGATCAAGCGGCTGGTGAGGGTTTCCAGCTCGCTGGGCTTGGCTTCACGCTTGAAAAAACTGCCGGGAATTTTGCCTGCAGCATAGGTTTTTTCAATGTAATCAACCGTCAGCGGGAAGAAGTCTTGCCCGGGCTTGGCCGTTTTGGAGCCTACTACGGTTGCCAGCACTACGGTGCCATCCATATCCAGCAGCACCGCGCCGGTGGACTGGCGAGCGATTTCGCCCGTTTCCATGCGCACAGTGTGCTGGCCCCATTGGAAAGTTTTGGTGACTTTATTGAACATCGTCATGATTTTTCTCCATATATTGTTACTAGACAATCTATTGACAGGAGAGCGTTGCAGCACGCGATGCCATTCCAGCAAGCCTCTGTGGGCACAGACCGATTGTTGGAATGACACAGCTTATCGCGCTGGCTCTGTTCTCCGCGATTGATAAAAACAAAGCGCCTGAGGCCACTTCCGTCTCAGGCGCTTTGTGCAGTCTGCATGCTTACTTGCGCAGGCCGAGTTTGGCGATCAGGTCCAGGTAGCGGTTGGCATCCTTGGACTTGAGGTAATCCAGCAGCTTGCGGCGACGGCTCACCATGCGCAGCAGGCCGCGACGACCGTGGTGGTCTTTGGCGTGCTGCTTGAAGTGAGGCATCAGCTCGTTGATGCGTGCAGTCAGCAGCGCGACTTGTACTTCGGGGCTGCCTGTGTCGTTGGCCGCGCGGGCGTTGTCTTTGACAACAGCGGCTTTGTTTTCTTTAGAGATCATTGTCTCGATTCCTTGTTCCAAATGGTTTGACTTGCGTGGTGCGCCGGAACTGCACGCCACGTGCGCTTTGCAACATGCAAAACTTGGCAATTATAGTGCACAACCCTTGCAGCAACAAATCTGCGCAGGGCGCATGGTTGGGCACTGTTTTTGCAGCAGCTGCCTCCGGCACAGGGCGGCAGCTTTCGCCCGCCCTGCACTGCCCCCCAAGCAACCGTTTATTTCACAACTTCTGCAGCTTGTTTAATCAAAGCATCCGACAGTGGCACGCCTTGTTTTCTGGCGGCCTCAGGGTTGACAGACAGTGAGAGCTTGTTGGCTGCCTCAGGCGCGATGGCACCGGGCTTTTCACCTTTGAGGACGCGATCCACCAACTTGCCCGTTTGGCGGCCCACGTTGTACGAATCCATGCCCAAGGCCGCCACGGCGCCGCGCGATACCGATTCCGTATCGGAGGCCACCAGCGGCAATTTGGACTCTTGCGCAACACGCACCATGGCTTCGTAGGCCGAAACAACGTTGTTATCCGTCGAGGTATAGACTACATCGACCTTGCCCACCAGGCTTTTGATGGCCGAGGGAATATCGACCGTGCGAGGGGCAGCGACCTCAACCACCGTCATGCCGCGCTTGGCCAGTTCGGCCTTGAGTTCTTTCAGCACGCTGACCGAATTGACTTCACCCGGGCTATAGACATACCCCACGCGCTTGGCACCGGGCTTCACTTTCAGCAGCAAATCGATCTGAGGCGCAATGGGCAGGCGATCAGACACACCGGTTACATTGGTGCCCGATGGCGTCCCTAGACTTTTGATCAGTTTGGCTGACACCGGGTCGGTCACGGCCGAAAAAACCACTGGAATGGTTTTGGTGGACGCCACGGCAGCCTGCGCGCTGGGGGTTGCAATGGCAACGATCACATCGGTTTTATCGCCCACAAATTTGCGGGCAATTTGCCCGGCAGTGGCCGTGTTGCCTTGCGCGCTTTGGTAAGTGATTTTCAGGTTTTTGCCCGGCACCCATCCCAAGGCTTTCAGCTCGTCTTCAACGCCTTTGCGGATGGCGTTCAGCGCCGGATGTTCCACAATGGCCGTAATGCCGACCGATTTGACGGCCTGCGCATGAGCGACCGAGGCCCACGCTACGGAAGCTGCCACCAAAGCACCTACTGTGCATCGTTTCAAAAACTCTCTTTTTTTCATGGCAACACACTTTCTGCTTGGAGCAAAGAATTGGAATACCGGAATAATAAATATTTTCTTGCGCTTTTTTTGAAACAAGCGATTTTTGAAGCAAATGGTGGGATTGCCACAACTTGATCAGAGGGATGCGATGTTGCCGTTGAAAACCGGGGGGACTGCTGCAGCGGCTTTTTTGCTAGGAGCTTGGCTGCATCAAGGGTATCTTGGCTTGAAATACGGCCTCTACTCTATGGAGCTCTACTACTACCCTTGGTGGATGGTGTCTGCGGTATTGCCGCTGTGCGTGGGCGCAGCGGCGGTATTGGCAACCTTCCCTTTCCGCCGTCGGCCATACGGGTGGAAATCGCTGTATCTGCCAACGGCTGCCGCCTGTTTTGCATGGGGAATGGCAATGGCACCTGATGCCCATAGGGTAGCGCGGATATTGTGGGAGACCCCGTGGTATCTGAACACCTACGATCCGCAAACTGTACCCGCGTTTTTTCTGACGTACGGTCTGCTGGCCGCACTGCCTGCCGGTGTGTGGGTATTGGGATGGGGGCTGATGTTGAATCTGGTTTCGCGGGTTTGGAAACGCAGGGTTTAGCGGTTTCAGGCAGAACCCAAGGGCATTCTGTTCATCACCCTTGCACCTTGTGCCGATCATTCGGCTCCGTGCTGTCCACCAACCAATCTCCTTTGAAATCTCCTTTGATCGACGAGATAACAGGCTTTGCCATTTCATAGTGCAACAGCACGCGCCCGTCTAACCCTCTTGCTCCCAAACGCCTCGCCTCAACGCGCCTGGGGCGCTCTTATTGCCCCGTGACCTTGTGAATCAGGGGGCGAATGTAATCGCTGCGCGCGGGCAACACAGGCGCATGTTCGCGCGCCGCATTCAAAATCAGGCACGTCGCTGTCTGGCTCGAACCGCAAAAGCGCGTCAGCACGGCATCCAAATGGGCAACGTTGATGACGGCAATTTCCAGAATCCAGCTGTCGTCGCCCGTGACGTTGTAGGCGTTGATGACTTCAGGCGTATCCGCCAAACGCTCCACCACCGTGGCGTAATCTACCCGCGCCACACGAATGATGGCACGAATGCCGTAGCCGAGCTTTTCCAAGTCCACCACCGCACGGTAGCCGGTGATAACGCCGCTTTCTTCAAGCTTGCGCACCCGTTCCGTCACCGCTGGCTGGCTCAAGTGCACCTGCCGCCCCAGCTCGGCCATGCTGATGCGGCCATTGCGCTGCAAAATGGCCAAAATTTTGTCATCAAAGCTATCGAATACAAATTCTTCTGCCATAGCGCTTCTTTTCAATGAATTTCAAAGAGTTTATAGAAAAACTCCTTTATCTGCTTATGGCGCATATTGTAACGAAACCCTACGATAGCGCACCATGAGAACCATCATTTCCGCCCTTCCCATCCGCATGCCCGCTCGCTCATCGGCGGCCCCCTTGTTGATTCCAGCGCTGCTGGCCTGCTACTTTGTGTGGGGCTCCACTTATCTGGCCATTCGCTTTGCGCTGCAAGGCATTCCCCCGTTTTTCCAGATGGCTTCGCGCTTTCTGGTCGCGGGCTGCGTCTTGCTGGGCTGGGTGTTATGGCGCGATGGTGTGGCCGGCTTGCCCACGCGGCGGCAATGGCTGCACGCCTTCATCATTGGTGGCCTGATGCTGGGCGGCGGCATGGGCATGATTGCGCAAGCCGAGGTGCATATCAGCTCTGGCCTGATCGCCACCTTCATTGCCGTGATTCCCATGATGGTCAGCATGTGGGGCCTGCTGTTTGGCAAGCGCCCCACCCATCTGGAATGGCTCGGCATGGCTGTAGGCATGGCAGGTGTGGTTTTGCTGGCGCGTGGCAGCGGTTTTTCTGCCGAACCCAAAGGCATCTTGTTCATCTTTCTGGCCACTCTGAGCTGGTCGCTCGGCTCCGTGCTTTCTACCAGCAAATTCCCTTTGGCGGATGGCGCCGCAGGTTTTGCCAGCGAAATGCTGTGCGGCGGCGCCGTGTTGCTGGCCATGACCTGGCTCACCCATGAAGCCCCACCCGTCTGGCCAATTCCGTTAGTACCGGCCTCTGCCTGGTTGTATTTGGTGGTGTTTGGCTCGCTGGTCGCGTTCAGCTCGTACATGTATTTGCTGGCCCATGCCAGCGCAGCGGTGGCAACGAGCTACGCCTTCGTCAACCCCGTGATTGCCCTGCTGCTGGGCGTAGCCATTGGTGGCGAACACGTCACCTTTTGGGAATGGATTGCCACCTGCGTGATTCTGACGGGTGTGGTGTTGATCCTCTGGAGCAAGCAGACAGCCGTCGCCCGCAAAGCCTGAATGCCAGCAGCCTGATCGGTCCAGATGAAATTGCTACACTGTGCCCATGAAATTCGACGTTTTGATTGTGGGCGCTGGCCCTGCCGGACTGTGTTTGGCACGCATCCTGTCTGGTCATGGCTTGCGCATCGGCGTGGTCGAGCAACAGGCACAGGCCGCGTTGGAAAACCCCGCCTTTGACGGCCGCGAAATCGCGCTGACGCAGCGCTCGGCACAGCAGATGCGCCAGCTTGGGTTGTGGTCGCGCATCGAGGCATACGAGCCTACCGCCTTTGCACCGCTGAAAGATGCCAAGGTTTTCAATGGCCCCTCTACCTTTGCCATGGTGATTGGCCGCGACCAAAGCAAAACCAGCGAGCTGGGCTGGTTCGTATCCAACCACTGGATCCGGCGTGCAGCCTACGACTGCGTGCAAGACAGCATCGCCCGGCACCACGACATCGAACTGATCTGCAGCCGCAAAGTGCTGCGCATCCACCAAACGGAACAAGGCATGCAGGCAGAGCTGGACGATGGCAGCCAGTTGCACGGCCGCTTGCTGGTGGCGGCGGACAGCCGCTTCTCCAGCGTGCGCCGCGCCATGGGCGTGGCCGCCGACATGCACGATTTTGGCCGCAGCATGTTAGTGTTCATGATGACGCACGTCGTACCACACGAACACATTGCCTGGGAATGGTTCGGCTACGGGCAAACACTGGCCTTGCTGCCCATGCACAACGATCCTGAAAGCGGTCTGCCGCGCTCTTCGGTCGTATTGACATTGCCCAGCCACGCCATCGACCAACTGGCAGAGATGCCGCCCGATGCCTTCGCCCAAGAGATGACGCGCCGCTTCGCCAACCGACTGGGCGACATGCAATTGGTCAGCACGCGCCACACGTATCCGCTGGTGGGCGTTTATCCCAGACGATTGATCGCCCCGCGCTTTGCCTGCGTGGGCGATGCGGCTGTGGGCATGCACCCCATCACGGCGCACGGCTTCAACTTTGGGTTGCTCAGCGTGCACACGCTCGGCCAGCTTATCTTGCAAGCGCATGCGCAAGGGCAAGACATTGCCAGCCCCTCACTGCTGCAAACTTACGAGCGCAGGCACCGCTTGGCCAGCAAGCCGCTGTACCTGATTACCTTGGCCATTGCCAAGCTCTACACCACAGAAACGCCGCCAGCCAAGCTGTTGCGCGCCGCGGCGCTGCGATTGGGAGAGTGGATGACGCCGTTCAAGCGGGCGGTGGCTGCGTCGATCATCCACAAGGAATAAAAGAACAAAAAGAAACTTGCCCAACAAAAAGCTCCTGCATGGCAGGAGCTTTTTTCATCATGCATAGGGTAATGTGCACAGGCCGCATCACAGCGACCACTGCAAAGCCAGCTCGCGAAATCCTTCCGGCGCTGCCGCCTTGTGCTCGAAACTGACTTCTTCATAAGCATCGGGCTGTGCCAGCAAGGCGCGCAGCAACTGGTTGTTCATGGCATGTCCGCCACGGTAGGCGCTGTAGCTGGCCAACAATGGCCGCCCCAGGATGTACAGATCGCCCATCGCATCCAGAATTTTGTGTTTGGCAAACTCATCGTCATAACGCAGGCCATCGCTATTGAGCACGCGGTAGTCATCCATCACGATTGCGTTATCAAGGCTGCCGCCCAGCGCTAAGCCGCTGGCGCGCATCATTTCCACATCGCGGGTAAAACCAAATGTGCGGGCACGGGCAATGTCGCGGGCATAGCTGCCCACGGACATATCGAACGCCACTTTCTGCCCTGTTGAATCCACCGCAGGGTGGGCGAAATCGATTTCAAACTGCAAGCGGAAACCGTGGTACGGCTCCAGCCGCGCCCATTTGCCCTTGGCGCCTTCACCCTCATGCACCTCGACCGGTCGCAGCACCCGCACGAATTTTTTGGGCGCGCGCTGCTTGACGATGCCTGCGCTTTGAAACAGATAGACGAACGAAGCCGCCGACCCGTCCAGAATCGGCACTTCTTCAGCCGTGATATCGATGTACAGATTGTCCAGGCCCAACCCAGCACAGGCCGACATGATGTGCTCGATGGTGCTGACCTTGGCGCCATCTTTGGAGACGGTAGAGGCCATGCGCGTATCGCTGACCGCATGCGCCGATACCGGAATATCCACCGGGCTGGGCAAATCCACGCGGCGAAATACGATGCCCGTATCAATGGCCGCCGGGCGCAGCGTCAACTCGACGCGTTGGCCGCTGTGCAAACCCACGCCAACGGCTCGGGTCACGGTTTTGAGAGTGCGTTGTTCAAGCATGGCGCAATTGTAAAAGCCATCGATATGGCAGGTGTGTGCAAAGGTTTTTCCAACCTTGCCGCTTTGTTGGGCTTGCCGCAGCAACCCCAGCCCATTTGGCCAGGAGCGACAAAACGGACAAACCCACGCGGCTGACAGAACAGGTAATTCACCAAGCTGCCACCCTAGGCACGGCATACGCAAAACGATACGTTTGAAACGCTTGCATCTGAAACGATGCCTCCGTTTTGCTCCTGCGCGACGCGGTAGCTGAATCCAAGGCCTGCCGGCGGCCTGTTCTGATCCCGCCGGTCCGGCCGGCGGCAATCAGATCGGCCGATCAGTCCGCCTGTTTGCGCAGGAAAGCCGGAATTTCGTAATCATCCAGCCCGCTGGATGACAGCTGGCTCACGCGCACCGATGCCGGATTGGCTGGCTGCTGCTCGGTTGCAGCTACGCGACCGGTTTGCCACACACTGGCGCCCACATGACCGGCTGGCGACACATTGGTCATCACCGGAACATTCACTCCGGCAGGCGGCTCCGCAGTCACTGTAGGGGCATGCACAAAGCCGGTCAGGTCATCGGTACCGGTGCGGCTGATAACCTGCATCGGGGGCGCATTGCGGCGCACGCCTTGGCGGCTCAGGCCGGTTGCCACAACGGTTACGCGCACATTGTCGCCCATGGAATCGTCATATGCCGCACCGTAGATGATGTGTGCGTCTGGCGAAGCGTAAGCGCGAATGGTGTTCATCGCCAACTGCGACTCTTTCAGCTTGAGGCTGCCTTTGGCGGCCGTCAGCAGCACCAAAACACCGCGCGCACCCGACAGATCAATGCCTTCCAGCAACGGGCAGGCAACGGCTTGCTCGGCAGCAATGCGGGCTCGATCAGGGCCGCTGGCAGAAGCGGTGCCCATCATGGCCTTGCCAGGCTCGCCCATCACGGTTTTCACGTCTTCAAAGTCGACGTTGATCTGGCCGTATTCGTTGATGATTTCGGCAATACCGCCTACGGCGTTTTTCAGCACGTCGTTGGCGTGGGCAAAGGCCTCTTCCTGCGTCACGTCGTCGCCCAGCACCTCTTGCAGTTTTTCGTTGAGCACCACGATGAGCGAATCCACATTGGCTTCCAGTTCGGCCACGCCGGTATCGGCATTGGCCATGCGACGGCCGCCTTCCCACTCGAACGGTTTGGTCACCACGCCGACGGTGAGGATGCCCATTTCACGCGCCACACGCGCGATCACGGGCGCAGCACCGGTACCGGTGCCACCGCCCATGCCCGCAGTAATGAACACCATGTGGGCACCGTCAAGTGCACTGCGGATTTCATCCACGGCTGCCTCTGCGGCATCGCGTCCTTTATCCGGCTTGCTGCCAGCGCCCAGGCCGGATGTGCCGAGCTGAATGGTATGGTGCGCGCCGCTGCGGCTCAACGCCTGGGCATCGGTGTTGGCGCAGATGAATTCCACACCATTGACTTGGCGGTCGATCATGTGCTGCACAGTGTTGCCCCCGCCGCCGCCAACCCCCATAACCTTGCTGCTGGTACTTGCGTG
>JAGOGU010000141.1 GCA_017996515.1 Allobrachymonas sp. | reverse complement strand
ACCCAGGCGGGGGCCTGCGGTTGCGGCTGCTGCGCGGTGGCGGGCGGCAGCGCGGGCGGTTGCGCCACATTGATGCCCACGCCCACCACGGCATAGCGTTGCGCGCCCTGTGTGCAAATTTCAACCAAAATGCCGCCGAATTTGCGCTGTCTGAACCACAGATCGTTGGGCCATTTCACACGCAGTTCGTGGCGGTGCTGCGCGTCAAGCGCCTGCGCCAGGCTGTAGCCCACCACGACCGACAGGCCGGACACATCCACCTGCCCCAGCGGAAAGCCCAAAGAAAACGTCAGCGAGCCGCCCGCCGGCTGGGTGAGCCACTGCCGCCCCATGCGGCCACGCCCGGCCGTTTGCCGCTCAGCCACCAGCAGCGCGGGCAGCACCCATCCAGTGCGGGCACGCTCCAGCAAGGCGCTGTTGCTGGAATCCAGCTCGGGTAGTACCTCGACCTGCACAT
This sequence comes from Allobrachymonas sp., assembly GCA_017996515.1. Classification (GTDB taxonomy): domain Bacteria; phylum Pseudomonadota; class Gammaproteobacteria; order Burkholderiales; family Burkholderiaceae_C; genus Brachymonas. The sequence goes on along the minus strand of JAGOGU010000141.1, from coordinate 3,883 downwards.
CGGGCCAGACAGCGGCCAGTGATTGTTCCAGCGCCTGCACGGGCCAGGAAAGTTCCAGAGTTTGCATGACAATATTCCGATAGGGCACAAAAGCGCGACCCCGCCGCAGGCTAGCTGCTGAAGCCGCCGCGCCACAAGCCGCGCAGAATTTGTGTTAGCGTATAAAAAAGCACGGCTGGCCGTTTGTATCTGCCAGCGGCTTGATCGCATCTGTGTGGATGCATCTGTTGGGATGCAGGAATCTATCGCATCTATTGTAAGAATTTTGCCTTTCGCACCATCATGAGCAAAGCACTGGTCATCGCTGAAAAACCTTCCGTCGCCCAAGACATCGTGCGCGCCCTCACGCCCGTGGCGGGCAAGTTCGACAAGCACGACGAGCATTTTGAAAACGACACCTACGTGGTCACCAGCGCCGTGGGCCATCTGGTGGAAATCCAGGCGCCGGAAGAGTTTGACGTCAAGCGCGGCAAATGGAGCTTTGCCAACCTGCCCGTCATCCCGCCGCACTTTGACCTAAAGCCCGTCGACAAGACCAAGACGCGCCTGAACGCGGTGGTGAAGCAGGCGCGCCGCAAGGACGTGGGCACGCTCATCAACGCCTGCGACGCGGGGCGCGAGGGCGAGCTGATTTTTCGCCTGATCGCGCAATACGCGTTTGACGGCAAGCACGCGGCCAAACCCGTGCAGCGCCTGTGGCTGCAAAGCATGACGCCGCAGGCCATCCGCGACGGTTTTGACCACCTGCGCAGCGACGCGCAAATGCAAGGCCTGGCCGACGCCGCCCGCAGCCGTAGCGAGGCCGATTGGCTGGTGGGCATCAACGGCACGCGCGCCATGACGGCTTTCAACAGCCGCGATGGCGGCTTCTTTTTGACCACCGTGGGCCGCGTGCAAACACCCACGCTGGCCGTGGTGGTGGAGCGCGAAGAGCAAATCCGCAAGCACGTGGCGCGCGACTATTGGGAGGTGCACGCCAGCTTTCTGGCCGAGGCGGGCGAATACAGCGGCAAATGGTTCAACCCCGCGTGGAAAAAAGACCCGCAAGATGCCGAGCAGCGCGCCGACCGCGTGTGGACGCAAGCCGAGGCGCAAGCCATTGCCGACGCCGTGCGCGGCCAGGCTTGCAGCGTCAAGGAAGAAAGCAAGCCCAGCACCCAGGCCAGCCCGCTGCTGTTTGACCTGACCAGCTTGCAGCGCGAGGCCAACGGCAAGTTCGGCTTTTCCGCCAAGACCACGCTGGCGCTGGCGCAATCGCTTTACGAGCGCCACAAAGCGCTGACCTACCCGCGTACCGATTCGCGCTGGCTGCCCGAGGATTACCTGGGCGTGGCACGCCAGACCTTCGAGATGCTGGCGGGCGGCGGGCAGCGCCACTTGGCGCCCTTTGCCCAGCAGGCGCTGGCGCAGGGTTACGTCAAACCCACCAAGCGCATTTTTGACAACAGCAAGGTGTCAGACCACTTTGCCATCATCCCCACGCTGCAAGAGCCGGGTGTGCTGTCCGAGGCCGAGCGCAAGCTCTACGACCTGGTGGTGCGCCGATTCATGGCGGTGTTCTTCCCCAGCGCCGAATACCAGGTGACGACGCGCATCACGACCGCATCACACCAAGGCCAGAGCTACCACTTCCAGAGCAACGGCAAGGTGCTGGTCAAGCCCGGCTGGCTGGCCATTTACGGCAAAGAGGCCGATGCCGAGATGGACAAGAAAGAGGGCGAAAGTGGCAAATCGCTGGTGCCCGTCAAGCCCGGCGAGATGGTGCGCAACGAGCACGTACAACCTAAGCACCTGCAAACCCGCCCCCCCGCGCGCTACAGCGAAGCCACGCTGCTGGGCGCCATGGAAGGCGCGGGCAAGTGGATCGACGACGACGAGCTGCGCGAAGCCATGCAGGAAAAAGGCCTGGGCACGCCGGCCACGCGCGCGGCCATCATTGAAGGGCTGATTGGCGAGAAGTACATGCTGCGCGAAGGGCGCGAGCTGGTGCCCACGGCCAAGGCCTTTCAGCTCATGACTCTGCTGCGCGGCCTGCAGGTGGAAGAACTCAGCCGGCCCGAGCTGACCGGCGACTGGGAATACAAGCTGGCGCAAATGGAAAAAGGCCAGCTCTCGCGCGAAGCCTTCATGCGCGAGATCGCCGCCATGACCGAGCGCATCGTCAAAAAAGCCAAGGAATACGACCGCGACACCGTGCCCGGCGACTACGCCACGCTGCACACGCCCTGCCCCAACTGCGGCGGCGTGGTCAAAGAAAACTACCGCCGCTACGCCTGCACCGGCGCGGATGGGCGCAGCGAAGGCTGCGGCTTTTCCTTCACCAAAAACCCGGGCGGGCGCACCTTTGCCGTGGACGAGGCCGAAGCCTTTTTGCGCGAGCGCCGCATCGGCCCGCTGGAGGGTTTTCGCAGCAAGGCCGGCTGGCCTTTCGTGGCCGAGCTCACCTTGGTCAAAGACGAAGCCAGCGGCCAGTTCAAACTGGAGTTTGACTTTGGCGACGACGCCCGCGCCGAGCAAACGGGCGAGATCGTGGACTTGTCTGCCCAGCCCAACCTGGGGCCGTGCCCCAAGTGCGGCGCGCCCGTCAAAGCCTTTGGCAAAAGCTATGTGTGCGAAAAATCCGTGCCCACCGAGGCGCAGGCCGCGCCTAGCTGCGACTTCAAAAGCGGCCAGGTCATCCTGCAACAGCCCGTGGAGCCCGAGCAAATGCACAAGCTGCTGCAAGAGGGCAAAACCGATGTGCTGGACAAATTCGTCAGCAACCGCACACGCCGCACCTTCAAGGCGCGGCTGGCCTGGAGCGCCGATGAAGGCAAGGTGATCTTCGAGTTCGAGCCGCGCGAAGGCGGGCGGCAATACCCGCCGCGCAAAACCTCGGCTGCTACCAAATCAGAAGCTGCTCGCGCTCGCCCGGCGGGCGCTGCCGCCAAAAAAGCCACCAAAGCCGCGACCAAAAAAGCCGCCGCCCCCAAGGCCGAAAAAACCCCGCGTGCCGGCACCCTCAAACCCAGCCCGCAGCTCGCCGCCGTCATCGGCGACGGCCCCTTCGGCCGTGGCGAGGTGATGAAAAAACTGTGGGACTACATCAAGGCCCACAACCTGCAAGACCCGAAAGACAAGCGCACCATCGTTGCCGACGACAAACTGCGCCCCATCCTCGGCGCCGACAGCGTGGGCATGTTCAAGCTGGCAGGCTTGGTGAGCGGGCATTTAAGTTGATTGAGATGCTTTCCCCCCACTCTCCTTTTAGAAATATTCCATTTAATATTGATCGTCGACAGGCTTTTTTCCTGGACGGGATGCGTCACGCCATCGAAATAGCAGACTTATCCTTTAAAAGACTTCGAAATGAATTGGAATATATTTCCATATTAAGTCGAGAAAAAAGATTGCCAAATGATACATTTGCCAAATTCTTCTTGGATGCCTGGGCATTTGTTGATTCTTTATACAGATTTATTGGCTTATGGAAATTGCAACCAGCTTCATCCTCTTTACCTATTCAATATTCCACATCAAAAATAGCGGAAAAGTTCAAGTCTATTGCTGATATTCGAAATGTTTCTGATCATCTTGCACAAAAATCAGATCAGGTGCTTGCTTCTAAAACAGCCTCCCTTGGAGTGTTAACATGGATCGCCTTCCTTGAAGATCAACCTTTAACAGTCGGCACATTTCTAATTGCTCCTGGCGTAATTGCTCCAACAATAAAAGAAACGCTTGAAACTTCAGTAGGAAAAAGGGATGCCTTCTCGCGAGTAATAAATATTCAGTTACGTGCCGGACCACATAAAGCAAACCTTTCAGACGCTTATTATTTTTTAAAAGAAATAGTAAGCTTCGCAGAAAAATCATTATCTGAAAATATATCCAAGCACGATCA
>JAGOGU010000017.1 GCA_017996515.1 Allobrachymonas sp. | reverse complement strand
TTTGCTGGTACAGTGTCAAAAAGTGAAGGAAAGTGGCGAAAAAGGTCATTTTCTGTTCAATCAACGTTTTTTTGACCAGGAAAACCGTGTTCGAAGGTGCCAGCACCCTTTCTGTCGATGCCAAAGGTCGGATTGCCATTCCGACCCGCTATCGCGACGCCTTGGTCGAGATGGCTGGCGGGAGCCTCCACATTACCCGCCACTTCCAGGAAGATTGTCTGCTGCTGTTTCCTGAAACGGAGTGGGTAGTGTTTCGCGAGCGCGTGGCGGCATGGCCGATGTCGGCCTCTTGGCAAAAGCGCATCGTGTTGAGCAATGCCGTGGCGTTGGAGATGGATGCAGGCAGCGGTCGCATCTTGCTGTCGCCAGAGTTGCGTGAAGCGTCGCGCATGGGCAAAGACGCCTTGTTGCTGGGCAATGGCAGTCACTTCGAGCTGTGGGACAAACAGGTGTACGCGGCCAAAGAAGCGCAAGCGCGCGAGCAGCCCTTGCCCGATGCCTTGGTTGATTTCGTGTTTTGAGGCGGCCCATGGATACCTCGCAAACACATATCTCCGTTTTGCTGCAGGAGGCGGTTGCCGCATTGGTGCATGACCACGACGGCTGCTATGTGGATGGCACCTTCGGTCGCGGCGGGCACAGCCAGGCCATCCTGGCGCAGTTGGGGCCGCAAGGGCTGCTGCTGGCCTACGACAAAGACCCGCAAGCCATTGCATACGCGCAGGCAACCATCAACGACGCCCGCTTCGAGATTCGCCATGCCAGCTTCGCCTCCATGCGCGAGCTGCCTGCGCGCAGCGTGGACGGCATTTTGCTGGATTTGGGAGTCAGTTCCCCCCAGATTGATACGCCACAGCGGGGTTTTTCTTTCCGGCATGACGGGCCACTGGATATGCGCATGGATACCACGCGCGGACAAAGTGCGGCCGATTGGCTGGCCACGGCCGAGGCGCAGCAGATAGCGGAGGTAATACGTGATTATGGAGAAGAACGGTTTGCTGCATCGATTGCAAAGGCGATTGTTGCTCGCAGGCAAGAGCGGGGTCGCCTGTCAAGCACATCCGAACTGGCCCAGCTCGTGGCTGGCGCGGTCAAAACCCGCGAGCCGGGTCAGGATCCTGCAACGCGCACATTTCAGGCTATTAGGATTTTCGTCAATGCCGAGCTTGAAGAGCTCAAGCAAGCGCTTGACGCCGCGCTGTTGATTCTCAAACCCGGTGGTGTATTGGCGGTGATTTCTTTCCATTCGCTGGAGGACCGTATCGTCAAGCAGTTCATGCAGCAGCATTCACGCGAGGTGCTGGATCGGCGTCAGCCTGCCATTGCGCAACGCGCCAAAACATCCATGCTGTTGCGCGATGTGCAGCGTGTGCGCCCTTCTGCAGACGAAGTGCGCGCCAACCCGCGTGCGCGCAGCGCCATTTTGCGCACAGCCGTGCGCAGTCAGGAGGCGCTGGCATGATGCGCTTGACCATTCTGCTGCTATCGGCCGTGCTGGCCAGCGCGTTTTATCTGGTGCGGCTGCAATACCAGTCGCGCGTATTGTTCACGGCGGTTGATCGCGAGCAGGCTGCTGCCCGCAGATTGGAAACCGAGCGCGAGGCGCTGGATGTGCAAAAGCGTGCACAAGCCGCTGCACTGCGCGTGGATGGCACTGCGCGTGCGCGCCTGCAGATGCGCGAGGCAACGCCTTCCATCACGCAATATGTGATGGAGAAAAAAGGTGTTGTCATCGTCAGTGGCGCGGCAGTTGCCACGCGGGCCGAGGCTGCAGAAGGTGCGCAGCCAACGGCTGGTGGGCGGAGGCAGCCATGACGCGTTGGTGGAATATCAAACAGTGGAGAAGCCGCCAGCAGGAAAGGGCGCTGCAAAAAAGTTTGCGCGGCATCACCAGCGTCAATGGCGTCAAGAATATTTCGTTGGGCGCCAATCCTTTGCTGACCAGCCATACGCCGCTGTGGCGCAGCCGACTGATCGTGGCGGGGCTGGCCTTGGGGTTTGCCGCTTTGAGTGTGCGTGCGGCCTATATCCAGATCATCGGCAATGATTTTTTTGTGCGCCAAGGTGAGGTGCGCTTCGCACGTACCTTGACCTTGCCCGCCAATCGAGGTCGCATTCTGGACCGCAACGGGCTGATTCTGGCCTCCAGCATTCCGGCGCAGGCGATCTGGGCGTTTCCGGAAGAGGTAAACCAGCGAGCCGACCGCAGCAAGCTGGTGGCCATGGCCAAGCTACTGGACATGCCTTTGAAATCGGTAGAAGCCAAGCTGGCCAACGACGAGAAAAACTTTGTCTACATCAAGCGTCAAGTGGATGAAGACGTTGCCAAGAAAATTGCCGAACTGGGCATTGCTGGCATCTACCAGCGCAAGGAATACCGCCGTCAATACCCTGAAGGGGCCGCGGTGGCGCATATCGTGGGTTTTACCGATATCGAAGACAAGGGATTGGAAGGCATTGAGCGCACCTTCAATGAACAGTTGGCGGGCAAGGCGGGTTCGCGCCGCGTGATCCGCGATCGTTTGGGGCGCGTGATCGAGAGCGTGGGCGATGGTGTTCCGCCGCTGGACGGCAAGGATCTGCATCTGACCATCGACAGCAAGGTGCAATATTTCGCATGGCAAAAACTGCGGGATGCTGTGATAGCGCAACGCGCCAAAGGAGGCAGCGTAGTGGTGCTGGATGTGCAAACCGGCGAAGTGCTGGCTTTGGCCAATTATCCGAGCTATGACCCCAATAACCGCAAGAACCTGACGGGCGAGCAATTGCGCAACCGCGCCCTGACCGATATTTTCGAGCCCGGCTCCACCATGAAGCCGGTCACGGTGGCGCTGGCGCTGGAGCAGAAAAAAGTCACGCCCAATACCGTGATTTCTACCAGCCCCGGCAAGATGACCATTGGCGGCGCAACGATCGGCGATGTGCATAACTATGGCGCGCTGACTGTCAACGGTGTGATCCAAAAATCCAGTAACGTGGGACCCGTCAAGATTGCGCAGCGCATGTCCAGACAGGATATGTGGGACAACTTCCGCAATGTGGGGTTGGGGCAAAAGCCCGATTTGCCGTTTCCGGGCATCGCCAGTGGTCGCCTGCGTCCGTGGAAGGCGTGGCGTCCGATCGAGCACGCCACCATGTCATATGGCTATGGTTTATCCACCAGCCTGTTCCAGATCACGCGTGTCTATTCGGTATTTGCCCGTGACGGGGTGATGATGCCCGTTTCGCTGGTGCGTGAAGGCACGGCGGATGTCCGTGGCCGTTATCAGTCGGTGGATGCCTCGCAAGGCGTGCGCGTGTACAGCACCAAGGTGGCGCGCGATGTCATGAACATGCTGCACATGGTGACGCAGCCGGGAGGTACGGCACAACAGGCGCGTACCAGTGGCTATTCGGTTGGGGGAAAAACGGGTACATCGCGCAAGCAGGTCGGCAAGAGCTACTCCGAAAAAAATTACCGTGCATCGTTTGTGGGTGTGGCTCCGGTCGAGGCGCCACGCATTGTGGTGGGTGTCATGATTGATGAACCGCGTGGCAGTATCTACGGTGGCGCGGTAGCGGCGCCTGTTTTCAGTGAAGTGGTGCAGCAAGCCTTGCGCTTGCTGGGCGTGGCTCCCGATATGTCGGTGCAGCCCGGCGTGGTGGTGGATGCCGTGCAGGAGTCGCTATGAACACGTTGCTGTCCGCCATGACCTGCCTGCAAACGCCGGACGAAGCAGCCGCTTGGCTGCAAAGCATGCAGGCCACCCGTTTGCAAACCGATAGCCGCCAACTGCAGGCGCACGAAGCCTTTATCGCGTGGCCGGGGGCAGCGCACGATGCCAGACGCTATGTGCTTGAGGCTTTGCAACAAGGGACGGCCGCCTGCCTGGTGGAAGCGCAAGGCGCAGAGGCATTCGATTTCATGCAGGCGGATGCATTGACGGCTGAGCAAACCCGCAGACTGGCTGTGTACCAAGGGCTGCGGCAAGATACCGGTGAAATTGCTGCTGCCTTTTACGGGCGGCCTTCGCAGGCCGTGGATGTGATTGCCGTAACAGGCACGAACGGCAAAACCAGCACGAGCTGGTGGTTGGCACAGGCTTTGTCGCAGCTGTACCCGGCAGGCAGTGGTTTGGTGGGTACGCTGGGCGTGGGCTGCTTCATGCACGGCCAAGCCACGGTGCAAACCACCGGATTGACCACGCCCGACCCCGTGGTGCTGCAACACCATTTGCGCCAATGGGCCGATCGTGGCGTCAAAACATGCGCGATGGAAGCATCATCCATCGGCATTGCCGAACACCGCTTGAGCGGCACGCAAGTGCATACGGCGGTGTTTACCAATTTCACGCAAGATCACTTGGATTACCACGGCTCCATGCAGGCGTACTGGCAAGCCAAGCAGCGTCTGTTTGCCTGGCCGGGGCTGCGGGCAGCTGTGATCAATATCGACGATCCGCAGGGGTTGCTACTGGCCAGAGAATTGCGGCAAAACGCCCAGCGGGATGATCTGGAAGCACTTGCGATCTGGACGCTTTCCAGCCAGCCCCATGCGCCCGAACCGGCGCGTTTGCAGGCCGTGGATGTGCGCTATGGCGAAGCAGGGCTGGCGTTTGCCGTGCAAGAGCTGGGTGGCGAGCGCGTTGTGTTCCAGACCCGTTTGATTGGTCAATACAACATCAACAATATGCTGGGCGTGCTGGCCTGCCTGCGGCAGCGCGGCGTGCCTTTGCAGCAGGCGGCGGCGCTGTGCGCCGATTTGCAGCCAGTTCCGGGGCGCATGCAGTGCATCCGCCAGCCAGGGCAGCCGCTGGTGGTGGTGGACTATGCCCACACCCCCGATGCGTTGGAAAAAGCCCTGCTGGGTTTGCAGCCACAGGCGCGCAGCCGTAACGGGCGTTTGTGGTGTGTATTTGGCTGTGGTGGTGACCGCGATCCCGGCAAGCGCCCCTTGATGGGTGCGGCCGCCGCGCAGTGGGCGGATGTGCCTTTCATCACCAGCGACAACCCGCGCAGCGAAGATCCTGCGGCCATCATGGCGCAGATCCGCGCAGGCATGCCCGTTGATCTGGCGGCTTTGCGCAGTTGCGAAGATCGCGCCCAAGCCATCGCTACAGCGGTGGCAGAGGCGGCCGCCAACGATGTGATCTTGATTGCAGGCAAAGGACACGAAGATTATCAAGAGGTGTGTGGCGAAAAGCACCCCTTCTCGGATACGGCACACGCGCAAGCCGCGCTGCAGCAACGCATGGCAAAGGAGCAGGCATGAATACGCCCCGCCTTGACCATGCTGTGAGTGCCAAGCTGCCTATGGTCGGCCTGAGCCAGCTGTTGCAACGCTTGCCCGGCGCACGCGTTGTGGGAGCGTTGCCAGAGCAAATGATGCGCGTGCATACCGATACGCGTAGCTTGCAGGCGGGTGATTTGTTTGTGGCCTTGCGCGGCGAACGTTTTGATGCGCATGCCTTTTTGTCGCAAGCCAAGGCGCAGGGGGCGGTTGCTGCCTTGGCCGAACGGGGCTTGGCCGAGGCGAACATGCCCGGCGTGGAAGTGCCCGATGCACGCTTGGCCTTGGGGCAGTTGGCGCAACTGTGGCGCCAGCAGTACCAACTGCCTTTGATTGCCGTGACTGGCAGCAATGGCAAAACCACCGTGACACAAATGATTGCCACCATTTTGCGCACGGCGGCAGATGCCGAGGCAGAAACACAAGTATTGGCAACTCGGGGCAACCTCAACAATGACATCGGCCTGCCGCTGACGCTGTTGCGCCTGCGTGCCAGCCATGCGCTGGGCGTGGTGGAACTGGGGATGAACCATCCCGGCGAAATTGCGTATCTGGCCGATGTGGCGCAGCCTGTGGTGGCACTGGTCAATAACGCCCAGCGCGAGCACCAGGAATTCATGCAAAGCGTAGAAGCCGTTGCGCACGAAAACGGTGCCGTGATTGCCGCTTTGCCGGCTGATGGTGTGGCTGTTTTTCCGGCGGATGATGTCTATGCCTCAATTTGGCGCGAACTGACCGGCGCACGCCGCTGCCTGTGTTTCGCGCTGGAGCCGCAGCAGGACGCAGTGGTCTATGCGCAATCCATGCAATGGCTGGATGACCATTGGCAGGTGCAAGCGCACACGCCGGCGGGCGATGTGGCTTTCGATTTGCAGGTGGCGGGTCGCCACAACGTGAAAAACGCATTGGCAGCCGTGGCCTGTGCGCTGGCTGCAGGCGTGGAGCCGCAGCACATCGCTGCGGGGCTGTCTGCATTTGCGCCGGTGCAGGGCCGCTCTCGCGCCATGCGCATGGTGTGGCAGGGCAAGCCCATATCGCTGGTGGATGACAGCTACAACGCCAACCCGGATTCGGTGCGCGCGGCCATTGATTTGCTGCGCGAGTTGCCCGCACCGCGGGTGCTGGTGCTGGGCGATATGGGTGAAGTGGGTGAGCAAGGTGTCACTTTTCACCAAGAGGTGGGTCAATACGCGGCCAGCCAAGGTATCGAGCATCTGCTGACGCTGGGCGCGTTGGCGCGGCACAGCGCGAGCCAGCACCCCGCTGCGGCGCATGCGGGCGATGCCGCGCAAGACTGGGCGCAGGCATGGCAGGCCTTGCAGCAATTGTTGCCCGTTGCGGGCAGCGTTTTGGTTAAAGGATCGCGTTTCATGGGGATGGATCGCATTGTGCAGGCCGCGCTGGATGCGGCGGCTGCGCAGCAGAAAGGGGTCGCCGCATGTTGTTGATCCTGTCGCAATGGCTCATGCAGATGTATCCGGAGCTCGGATTCTTGCGGGTGTTCCAGTACATCACTTTCCGTGCCGTCATGGCCGCCATGAATGCGCTGATCATCGGGCTGTTTGCCGGTCCCTGGGTGATTCGGCGCTTGCGGGCGCTCAAAATCGGCCAGCCTGTGCGCGGCTACGCCATGGAAACCCATTTGATCAAGAGCGGCACACCCACGATGGGGGGCGTGCTGATTTTGCTGGCAATTGCCTTGTCCACCCTGTTGTGGGCCGATCTGGGCAACCGTTTTGTCTGGATCGTGATGATCGTCACTTTCGGATTCGGCGCCATTGGCTGGGCCGATGATTGGCGCAAGGTGGTGCGCAAGGATCCGGAAGGCATGCCCTCGCGCGAAAAATTCATGTGGCAGACCATGATTGGTGTCAGTGTCTCGCTGTTTCTGCTGTTCAGCATCGCAGAAAGCAATAACTACCGTGTGCTGCAACTGATCTTCGAGTGGGTGCGTTCGGGCTTTCACGTGGATCTGCCCAGCAGCACCGGGCTGATGGTGCCTTTCTTCAAGCAGATCAGCTACCCATTGGGCGTATGGGGCTTTGTGGTGCTGACCTTTTTGGTCATCGTGGGCAGCAGCAACGCCGTGAACCTGACGGATGGCCTGGATGGCCTGGCCATCATGCCCGTGGTGATGGTGGGTTCGGCCCTGGGGCTTTTTGCCTACGTGACAGGCCACAGGGTCTATGCCGATTATCTGTATTTGCCCCATATCACGGGTGCGGGCGAGTTGATGGTGTTTTGTGCAGCCATGCTGGGCGCGGGGCTGGCGTTTCTTTGGTTCAATGCGCATCCGGCCGAAGTGTTCATGGGCGATGTGGGTGCCTTGGCGCTGGGCGGCGCACTGGGCACCATCGCCGTCATCGTTCGGCAGGAAATCGTTCTGGCCATCATGGGCGGCATTTTTGTGGTGGAAGCGCTCTCGGTCATGCTGCAGGTCTCGTATTTCCGCTACACCAAAAAACGCCATGGCACCGGCCAGCGCCTTTTCAAGATGGCGCCCCTGCATCACCATTTCGAGAAGAATGGCTGGCGCGAAACCCAGGTGGTCATCCGCTTCTGGATCATCACCATGTTGTTGTGTCTGGCCGGTTTGGCCACGCTGAAGCTGAGGTAAATGCACATGTCTTCTCTGCAACAGCAACACATTCTGATTCTGGGCTTGGGCGCATCGGGCTTGGCGATGGCGCGCTGGTGCGCGCGTCAGGGCGCGCGCGTGACGGTGGCCGATTCCCGCAGCGAGCCACCGCAACTGCCTGCCTTGCAAAATGATGTGCCGCAAGCCCAATTCGTGAGCGGAGCATTTACCGCTAATTTATTGCAAGCCGACATGCGTGCCGTGTTTGTCAGCCCCGGTCTGCGCCCAGCCGATGTCGAATCGGTCTTGCAGGCGGCGCAAGCCCGCCAGCTTTGGACGGGTGGGGAACTTGACCTGTTCATGCACGCTTTGCGCGATCTGCGGCAAGCGCGCGACTATGCACCGCATATTCTGGGCATTACCGGCACCAATGGCAAAACCACGGTCACCCAACTGACGGGACAATTGCTGCAACGCGCAGGCCAAACAGTGGCTGTGGCGGGCAATATCGGCCCGACCTTGCTCGATACGCTGGCTGCTGCATTGGATGCTGATGCGCTGCCGCAAAGCTGGGTGCTGGAACTGTCGAGCTTTCAGTTGCACGGTTGCACGGTATTTGAACCCACGGCTGCAACGGTGCTGAACATTTCTCAAGACCATCTGGATTGGCACGGCAGCATGGAGGCATACACGCAAGACAAAGCACATGTCTTTGGCCAGCAGGGCGTAGCGGTGCTGAACCGTGATGACCCTGCCGTGATGGCGTTGTTGCCGCAACTGCAGGCGCAGGCCGCCGAGTTGGCGAAGACGGTAGACAAGGAAAGTACCGGCAAAAAGACTGTCAAAGGCATGCGCGCGCCTGTACGCCGCTGGGTCAGTTTTGGCAGCAGCTTGCCGCAGCGTGCGGGTGATTTTGGGCTGGAAACCGTCAATGGCATGAGCTGGTTGGTGCGTGCCACGCAAGAAGAAGGCGACGTGGCGCGCACGCGCCAGGCTCGCAAAGAGGAGCAGGCTGCGCCTTTGCATATGCAGCGCTTGATGCCTGCCGAGGCCTTGCGTATTCGCGGTCGCCACAATGCCTGCAATGCCCTGGCGGCACTGGCCTTGGCGGTCGAGGCGGGTGCCGCGTTGGCGCCCATGCTGCACGGGTTGCGCGAATACCGGGGCGAGCCGCATCGGCTGGAGCCGGTGGGCATCATCCGCGATGTGGAATATTTCGATGACAGCAAAGGCACCAATGTGGGTGCCACCGTGGCCGCCTTGCAAGGATTGGGCGCCGAGCGCAAACTGGTGGTCATTCTGGGGGGCGACGGCAAGGGGCAGGATTTTGCGCCGCTGGCGCCAGCCGTGTTCAGCCATTGCCGGGCAGTGGTGTTGATCGGGCGCGATGCATCTTTGATCGCAGCCGCACTGGCAACCAGCGATGTGCCTGTATTGCAGGCCGATTCGTTGCCTGCTGCGGTGGAGATGGCGGCAGAGCAGGCACAGGCAGGTGATGCGGTGTTGTTGTCGCCCGCGTGCGCCAGCTTCGACATGTTCCGCAGCTACGAACATCGTGCCGAGGTATTCCGGCAGGCCGTGGCGGCCTTGGCGAGCCAGTATGGCGTGGTGTTGGAGGTGCAGGCATGAGCAGCACCACCGTACATCAAAACAAACTTGGCTGGATGCAGCGCGTCTGGACACGGTTGCAAAGTTGGCGTTTGAGCGCTGATGAGTCGGCATTGCCCGTGCGCATGCCCACGGCCACACATGGCCGCATGCCCAAAACCACGCCTACGCTGGCGCAGCTTGGCATCGATCAAGGGCTGCTGTGGTGCATGCTGTTTCTGCTGCTGTGGGGGTTGGTGATGGTGTATTCGGCATCCATCGCCATGCCCGACAATCCACGTTTTGCCAATTACAAACCCACGCACTTTCTCAACCGTCATGTGTTTGCCTTGTTGATGGGCACGGTAGCTTCGGTGGTTGCGTTTCAGATTCCGGTGCGTTGGTGGGAAAAATGCGCGCCCTGGCTTTTTCTGGGGGCATTGTTGATGCTGTTTGTGGTATTGATTCCCGGCATTGGCATTGGCGTCAATGGCGCGCGGCGCTGGGTCAGCCTGGGCTTCATGAACTTCCAGCCCAGCGAGCTTGCCAAATTGGCGACTGCGCTGTATGCGGCCGATTACATCCGGCGCAAGATGGACGTTCAGGAAAAAAACAAATACATGGGCGATGCCGAACGTTTCGTGCGCGCCGTGGCGCCCATGGCCGTGGCATTGGCCATAGCAGGCGCTTTGCTGCTGGCCGAGCCGGATATGGGTGCTTTCATGGTCATCGCCGTTGTGGCCATGGGCATTCTGTTTCTGGGTGGGGTCAATGCCCGCATGTTCTTTTTGATTGCGGTGATTCTGGTCATGGTGTTTGTGGCCATCATCGCCGCTTCGCCTTTCCGGCGCGAACGCATCTTTGCCTATCTGGATCCCTGGAGCGCCGAGCATGCGCTCAACAAAGGCTACCAGCTTTCACACTCGCTGATCGCCGTAGGGCGGGGTGGGCTGTTTGGCGTGGGGCTGGGCGGCAGCGTTGAAAAACTGCACTGGCTGCCCGAAGCGCATACCGATTTCTTGCTGGCCGTGATTGGCGAAGAACTGGGCTTTGTCGGCATCGTGGTACTGGTGATCATGTTCTTCTGGCTGACCCGCCGCATCATCGAAATTGGCCGCCAAGCCATTTTGCTGGAGCGCACTTTTGCTGGTTTGGTGGCGCAAGGCGTGGGTTTGTGGGTCGGTTTTCAGGCTTTCATCAATATCGGGGTGAACCTGGGCGCGTTGCCTACCAAAGGGCTGACTTTGCCCTTCATGAGCTATGGCGGGTCGGCCATTTTGATGAATATGGTGGCCATGGCAGTGGTGCTGCGTATTGATTACGAAAACCGCCTGCTCATGAAAAGGGGGAGCGTATGAGTACGAATGTTTCGACTCGCAAAATCGCCCTGATCGTGGCCGGCGGCACAGGCGGGCATATCTTCCCCGGTCTGGCAGTGGCGCACGCTTTGCGTGGGCAGGACTGGGATGTGCATTGGTTGGGCGGCCCGGCCAGCATGGAAAGCCGCATCGTGCCCACGCAAGAGTTTGCGTTTGAAAGCATTGCCTTTGGTGGCGTGCGGGGCAAGGGCATGGCTGCGCTGTTGGGCATGCCCTGGCGCTTGCTCAAGGCCATTGCGCAAAGCCGGGCGGTGCTGCAGCGGGTGCGCCCACAGGTGGTCATCGGCATGGGTGGCTATATCACGGCGCCTGCCGGCTTGGCTGCGGCCTCGTTGGGAATCCCGCTGGTGCTGCACGAACAAAACTCGGTTGCCGGCATGGCGAATCGTTGGCTGAAGCCGTTTGCCAAGCGCGTATTTACCGCTTACCCTGATGTGCTGGGCGCCACGGAGCAGGCGGCAGAAAACCGCGACGGCAAGGTGCAATGGGTGGGCAACCCCTTGCGCGCATCTTTCCTGCAACAGCCCACGCCTGAAGAACGCATGCAAGAGCGTACCGGCGCTTTGCGTTTGCTGGTGGTTGGCGGCAGCCTGGGCGCGCAAGCCTTGAATGAAACCGTGCCGCAAGCCCTGGCGCTGCTGCAGGTGGAGCAGCGTCCGCTGGTCATGCATCAAAGCGGCGCCAAACATATCGAAGCCTTGCAGGCGGCCTATCAGCAAGCCGGCGTCGAGGCGGAGCTGACGCCTTTCATCGAAGACACGGCGCAGGTTTTTGGCATTGCCGACGTGGTGGTGTGCCGCGCCGGCGCCAGCACCGTGACCGAGTTGGCCGCCGTGGGCACTGCTGCGGTGTTTGTACCTTTTCCTTATGCGGTGGATGACCACCAGACCAGCAATGCCCGCTATCTGGCGGATGCAGGCGCGGCCTGGTTGCAACCGCAGCCACAGTTCACGCCGCAATGGCTGGCAGGCTTGCTGCAAAGCGTGACCCGTGAGGAATTGCTGGAAAAAGCACGCAAGGCCAAAGCCATGGAAAAACTGCATGCGACCGAAAAAATGGTGGCCGCGTGCGAGGAGTTGAGCCAATGAAACACGCGGTCAGACACATTCACTTTGTGGGCATTGGCGGCTCGGGCATGAGCGGCATTGCCGAAATTCTGTTGAACCTGGGCTACACCGTCTCTGGTTCCGATCTGGCGGCCAGCAGCGTCACGCAACGCCTGGCCGATTTGGGCGTATACACTTTTGTGGGCCATGCGGCCGAGCATATCCAGGGGGCTGATGTGCTGGTGACATCCACGGCCGTGAAGGCCGACAACCCCGAAGTTTTGGCAGCCCGCAAGGCACGTATTCCGGTCGTTCCGCGTGCGCTGATGCTGGCCGAGCTGATGCGCTTTCGCCAGGGCATTGCCATTGCGGGCACGCATGGCAAAACCACCACCACCAGTTTGGTGACCAGCGTGCTGGCCGAGGCGGGATTGGATCCTACCTTCGTGATTGGCGGCAGGCTCAACAGCGCCGGCGCCAACGCTTACTTGGGCAAGGGTGAATACATCGTGGTCGAGGCCGATGAGTCGGATGCCTCGTTTTTGAAACTGCTGCCCATCATGGCAGTGGTGACCAATATCGACGCCGACCACATGGAAACCTATGGCAACGATTTTGGCGCACTCAAGCAGGCCTTCGTTGACTTTCTGCACCGCATGCCGTTTTACGGCCACGCGGTGCTGTGCATCGACAACCCGGCGCTGCGCGACATTCTGCCGCAGGTCACTTGTCCCATCACCACCTATGGCATGAGCGAAGGTGCGCAAATTCGCGCACTCAATGTGCGTGCCGACAAAGGCCGCATGCGCTTTACCGTACAACGCCGCAACGGGGTACAGCTTCCTGATCTGGAGGTGGAACTGAATCTGGCGGGCGAACACAATGTGCTCAATGCCTTGTCGGCCATCGGTATTGCGCAGGCGTTGAATATCGATGATGCCGCCGTGTTGCGCGCGTTGGCGGGCTTTAAAGGCGTGGGACGGCGGTTTCAGCATTACGGCGAAGTGCCCGCCCATAGTGGTGGCAGCTTCACGGTGATTGACGACTATGGCCACCATCCGGTGGAAATGGCCGCTACCATTGCCGCCGCGCGCGGCGCTTATCCGGGGCGCCGTTTGGTGTTGGCGTTTCAGCCGCATCGCTACAGCCGCACGCGCGACTGCTTTGAAGATTTCGTCAAGGTGCTGGGGCAGGCCGATATGGTGCTGCTGGGCGATGTCTATGCGGCCGGTGAAGAACCCATCGTGGCCGCAGATGGTCGTGCGCTCATGCGTGCTTTGCGTGTCGCGGGCAAGGTAGAGCCGGTGTTTGTGGAAGAGGTGGCCGCTTTCCCATCCGCCATCCGCAATGTGGCGCGTGATGGGGATGTGGTGTTGTGCATGGGCGCCGGTTCCATCGGTGCGGTGGCGGGGCAATTGGCTGCCGGTATCGGGCAGGGAGAAAAGCAATGAGTCTGAAATTGAATCCGAACGCGATTGATCCCAAAAGTTTGGGCAAGGTTGCCGTGCTCATGGGCGGGCATTCGGCCGAGCGTGAAGTGTCCCTTATGTCGGGCCAGGGCGTGCTTGAGGCGCTGCTGAGCAAAGGTGTGGATGCCCATGCGTTTGATACGGCGCAGCAGAATCTGTTTGCCTTGAAAGAGCAGGGCTTTAGCCGTTGCTTTATCACCCTGCATGGCCGCTTTGGTGAAGACGGCACCGTGCAAGGCGCGCTGGAATTGTTGGGTATCCCTTATACCGGGCCGGGGGTTATGGCATCGTCGGTCGCCATGGACAAAACCATGACCAAGCGCATCTGGCAGGCAGAGGGCATTACCACTCCGCGATATGTAGAGTTGCCCGCTGGCCAATGGCAGGAAGAACATGTCGAGCGCGTGATTGAGCAGCTGGGCTTGCCCATGATCGTCAAGCCGCCGCATGAAGGTTCTTCCATCGGCGTCATCAAAGCCATGGATGCAGATGGCGTGCGCAAAGCTTTGCAAAATGTGGCGCAGATGGACGCTGCGGCCCTGTGCGAAAACCTGATCGTGGGCGATGAATTTACTTGCCCTGTGATTGGCACGGGTGTCGATGCCCAGGCCTTGCCGCTGGTGCGCATCATGGCGCCGGGCGAGTACGACTACCAGAACAAATATTTTGGCGATGCCGTGCAATACGCTTGCCCCAGCGGTTTGCCTGATCAGTTGGAACGCGCCATTCAACAACAGGCGTTGTATGCCTACCGTGCGTTGGGTTGCCGGGGTTGGAGCCGCATTGACGTGATGCTGCGCGCCAGCGACCAGACGCCTTTCCTGCTGGAGATCAATACCGCGCCGGGCATGACCAGTCATTCGCTGGTGCCCATGTCTGCCCGCGCGTCAGGTATTGCCTATGCCGACCTGTGCTTGCTGATTTTGGCCAGCGCTTCGCTGGACCATGTCCTGCCTGCACAGGCGGCCAAAGGCTGACACCAGGAGCGAGACCGCAAAATGAGCGAGCCCACCGCATCCATCGACACCTCCATCAGCACACGGCTGATGCAAAGCACCGCCAATGTGTTTGTGGTGTTGGTCGTGTGCGCGTGCGTGGTTGCGGTGTTCTGGCGAGTCATGCATCTGCCGCTCTTCAGTTTTTCGCGCCTGCAAGTCGTGGGCGAGACCGTGCACAGCAATGAATCAGACCTGCGCACACGGGTGCTGCCGCAGCTGCGCGGCAACTTCTTCACCATGGAACTGAAACAGGCCCGCGAAGTCTTCCAGTCGCTGCCCTGGGTGCGGCATGCGGTGGTGCGCCGCGTATTTCCTAATCAGTTGGTGGTGCAGTTGCAGGAATACCAGGAAGCCGCTTACTGGGGCAACGAAGAAGACGGTTTCAGGCTTTTGAGCCACGACGGCATCATTTTCGACGTCAATACCGACGAGGCCTTGCGCAGCAATCTGCCTGAGCTCAACGGACCCGACGACATGGCCGCGCAGGTGCTGAGTACCTACCATCTGCTCAACCCGCTGTTTGCGCCGATGCACGGGCGCATTGCGCGGCTGTCGGTCGATGCACGCGGAAGCTGGTCGCTGGCATTGGATCAAGACACCCAGCTGATGCTGGGCAATGCCGCCCCCGACGAATTGGCGCGCCGGGTGCTGCAATTTGTGCAAACCATAGGCCCGGTTGTGGCGCGCTACAACCGGGGAATGAACGATGTGCAATACGCCGATTTGCGCTACAAGTCGGGCTACGCCCTGCGGCTCAAGGGCTTGGGCACGCTCAGCGCATTAGCGGCTGAAAACAAACCGGAAACAGGCAGGAGATAAGACACCGTGGCCAAGGAATATAGGGATTTGATCGTTGGACTGGACATCGGCACCAGCAAGATCATGTGCGTGGTGGCCGAAGTACAGGCCGATGCGGCGC
>JAGOGU010000140.1 GCA_017996515.1 Allobrachymonas sp. | reverse complement strand
TTCTGTTGGTTATCCCATCTGCTCTTGTCTGCTTTATCTCTATCCATCATGAACCAGCCTATCCATGCTTCTGACATTTCGCCTGCGTTGTCTGCCGACGCCTTGGTGCATGCTGCACCGTTGATCCGCAAATACCAGGGCAAGATCATCGTGCTCAAATACGGTGGCAATGCCATGACCGAGCCGGCCCTGCAACAGGCGTTTGCACAAGACGTGGTGTTGCTGCACATGCTGGGCATGCGCCCGGTGGTGGTGCATGGCGGCGGACCGCAGATCGAATCTGCCCTCAAACGTGTAGGGTTGCAAGGTCAGTTCATTCAAGGCATGCGGGTTACCGATGCTGAGACGATGGGGGTTGTGCAATGGGTGCTTGCAGGCGAGGTACAGCAAGAGCTGGTTGGCCTGATTCATCAAGCCGGAGGCAAGGCCGTGGGCCTGACAGGGCGTGATGGCGCCATGATTCGTGCCAGCAAATTGCAACTCTTTGTCAAAGAGCAGGACGATACGAGCAAACCCGTGGATATTGGCCAAGTGGGCGATATTGTGTCCGTTGATGCGCAACCGCTGCATACTTTGCTGGATGCGGGTTATATCCCGGTGGTTAGCCCTATCGGTTATGGAGATGCGGGGGAGAGCTACAACATCAATGCCGATGTGGTGGCTGCGAGCGTGTCGGTCGCATTGCAAGCCGAAAAGTTGCTGATGCTGACCAATATCGCTGGCGTGCTGGATCAATCGGGTGAATTGCTGACCGAGCTGACGCCTGCGCGTATCGAGGCATTGTGCGCCGATGGCACCATCTCTGGCGGCATGATTCCGAAAATTGCCGGTGCGCTGGATGCGGCCAAGCGAGGCGTTAAGGCTGTACATATTCTGGATGGGCGGGTGCCGCACGGCATGCTGCAAGAACTGTTGTTCGGGCAGCCCTGCGGTACCATGATTCGTTCGTGAAGGGGAAAAACAATGCGTGTGCTGTTGGTAGAAGACGATCAAATGTTGGCGCTGGGCATCAAGCAAGGGCTGGCCACTGCGGGCTATGTGGTGGATGCGGTCGAGAGCGCGGAAACTGCGCTGGATGCCATGACCTCAGACAGTTTTGATGCCGCCATCATCGACATTGGTTTGCCGCAGATGAACGGTATGGAACTGACGCAGCGCATGCGGCAACGCGGACAAACCATGCCGGTGCTGATGCTGACTGCGCGTGATGCCTTGCACGATCGCGTGCAGGGGCTGGACGCTGGCGCGGATGACTACATGGTCAAACCGTTTGAGTTGCCCGAGCTGCTGGCGCGCCTGCGTGCGCTGCTGCGGCGCTCGCAAGCGGCCACCACATCGGTGCTGACGCTTGGGCCTTTGTCGATCGATACGGCCGCGCACCAGGTGCTGGTGGACGGGCAGCCGCTGGATGTGGGGCCGCGTGAATGGACGGTGCTGCAATACCTGATGCTGCATGCGCCCAAACCTGTGAACAAGGAAAAGCTGCTGCAATCGCTGACAGGGTGGGACAAGGAAATTACCCCCAATGCGGTAGAGGTGTATGTGTCGCGTCTGCGCGCCAAGCTCGAACCTTATGGCATCGCGCTGCGCTCCATTCGCGGTTTTGGCTACCGCATCGAGCAACGCCCCTGATGGCGCATACTCGAAAGTACCTACTGCCCCCGCGCAGCAACCAAGGGATTGGGGCGAGCTCTGCGTTTGTTCGCCTCTGCTCTCTCAGCCAACAGCTTTTGTACAGGCTTGCCGCCGTAAGCATGCAGATTTTTTAAACGTGCGCAGTCATGCCATCTTCGCTTGAACATCCTCCCCAGCCTGCGCCTGCCTTGCGGGGCAATGCCGACAAGGTCAGCCCGGTCAGGTTGCAGCGCCGTTTGCTGCTGTTGCTGATCGTGCCGTTGTGCCTGCTCGGGTTGGTGAGCGGGTGGATCGATTACCGCTCAGCCAACACGGCTGCCAGCCAGCAAGATGAGCAACTGCTGCAACTGGTGCCGCTGTTGGCGGATTCCATCATTGCCGTGGGCGCGCATGCCGATGACCCGCCCGTGCTGCTGCTGGCGCCGCCTGTTGAAGAATTCCTCAAAGAGCGCAACGGCCAAGTCACCTACAAGATATACACACCCAAGCGCAATGTGCTGCATGGGGATGAAAGTTTGCCATCGGTTGTGCCCCTGACGCGTGAACCCGAATTTTTCAACCACGAGATCAACAACACCAACTACCGCATGGTGGTGCAGCGTGTGCCATCTGTTGCAGGCGATGTGGTGGTCGAGGTCGCCGATTCTTCCGACCCCCGCAAGCACTGGCTGCAACAGCTGGCCATGAAGGTGCTGCTGCCCAATCTGGTCATGATCAGTGTGGTGGCTTTTTTTGTGAGTTGGGCGGTACGCCAGGCATTGCGGCCTTTGCACGATTTGACATTGGCGATTGAGCGGCGCTCCCCGCGCGACCTCAGCAACATCGACGAGCGGGGCATTCCGCTGGAAATACGCCCGGTCGTGCGTTCGCTTAACTGGCTGTTTGGTTTGCTCAATCGCCAGTCAGAGGCGCAACGGCGGTTTATCGCCGATGCGGCACACCAGCTGCGCACGCCAATTGCCAGCCTGCAAGCCCAGATCGAGGCGTGGAGCGAATCCATCAAACACCAGTTGGAACGTGCGCAAGGCCGCGCAGAAAGCGGGGCGCCAATCGCGGATGCCCCGAGCAGGGATGACAGTACACAAGTACAACTGGTTCGGGGCACGGCAGGGCAGCAACACATGGTGCAACTGCCGCTGGAGGAGTTGCAGCGCCTGCGCTCGGCCACGCGCAGAACCTCGCAATTGGTGCATCAACTGCTGTCGCTTTCGCGGGCAGATGCGGCCGATACATTGGAGTTGCAGCAAATGCAGCCGGTCGATTTGCGCGCCTTGTGTGAAGATGTGCTGGAGCGCCATCTGGATGCCGCAGCGCAAAAAGGCATTGATCTGGGGGTGGAAGGGCCACCCGTGAGCGTGCGTGGCCATGCCTTGTGGTTGCAAGAAATGCTGAGTAACCTGGTGGACAACGCTCTGCAATACACGCCGGAAGGAGGCATCGTCACCATCCGTTGTGGGGTGCTGGCGCAACAACACCCGTCGCCTAAATCTGCCGCAGGCAAAACCCTGTTGCCCTCGCGTGCAACGCCCACAGATACGGTGTATCGTGCTTTTCTTGAGGTGGAAGACAATGGGCCGGGGATTGAGGCAACAGCGCGTGCGCAGGTGCTGGAGCGGTTTGTGCGCCTGCCGGGTACCAAGGTGGAAGGCACGGGTCTGGGCCTGCCGATTGCGCGGGAAATTGCCGTTCGCCACCGCAGCGAATTGGTGTTGGTCGATGGCATTGCGCACGAGAACGGCTCGGGTTGCGGCTTGCGTGCATCGGTGCTTTTTGCTACCGATTTTTTGCTGACCTTCAGTGTGCAAGACGTTGTGCCCGACACCGCATCGCAGCCAGCCGAAGAAGCCGAAGGACCAGGATGATGGCTATCACATGCATTCGCAGCCGTGACATGCGGTCATGTTCACCGAGAGCCGGCCAACATCATTGACAGGAGGTGTGTGGATGACACGAGATGAACTGGTTGCCGGAATTGCTGCGCGCTACAACATCGCGCCTGACTATCCGTGGAACAATTTGCCGGATGCCTGCGTGTTTCGCCATGCAGACAACCGCAAATGGTTTTGCCTGTACATGTCGGTGCCAGCCCATGTGCTCGGTCGAGAAGGCGAGGCGCTTGTGCCGCTCATCAACGTCAAGGCACGGCCTGAAATGGTCGGCTCCTTGCGCAGTATGAGCGGCATATTGCCCGCATACCACATGAACAAAGAGCACTGGGTCAGTGTGCTGCTAGAGGAGGCGGATGCCGAGCTGATATGGGGCGTGCTGGCAGACAGCTTTCAGCTCACGCAATAAACACGAAAAAATAAAGAGCTGATTAAAAATTTTCAGCGGCAGTTTTTAAAACTGCCAACCATCAGCCGCTAAAAAATTGCCAACCGCTTCGCGAATTTGTGAATGCAGTTCGCTGTTTGTCGATTTTGTTGTGTTTGTTATCGTGCACGGGTTTTGAACCAGCCGCCCCACAGCAGCACCAGCACAAAGGCGAAATACAGCACGCTCCACACAGGCAGCGGCACGCCCAAAACATAATCCGGTACGGCGCAGTCGCCAAAGCCGCGAACAACCGGCTCGTACCAATCAAACAGCGGCCAGTTGCGCAGGCGAAAAGACCACGGCGCGCCGCACCCCGGCGCCATGCCCGGCGGCAGGCTTTGCAAGTACATCTGATAGATCGCCACGCCTGCCCCATACACGGCAGGAGCGCTAACCAGCAACGCACTGATGGCGCGCCCGATGCGGCTTTGCTGTTTGGCTAGCGCCACGCACAGCGCCACACAACCCACGGCCATGACCAACAGGCGTTGCA
>JAGOGU010000139.1 GCA_017996515.1 Allobrachymonas sp. | reverse complement strand
GAATGGCCGCCAGCAGCACGCCAAATTCACGCAAAAAGGCAAACGCCACCAGATTGACGGTGAAGATGCTGGCGCCAAAGCTGCGCAAAACGGTGGCGCCCAAAAAGGCGATCACCGCGCCCACCATGAAATTCATCAACAACACAATGGGCACGGCGCGCAGCGTGGTCTGATCCAGATTGGCCACCCACGAAGTGATGCGCCAGCGCCCAGGGCGCAAAGCCACGCGTGCCATGTTCTCCAGCACCAGGCCGACAAAGCCGAGCAGCGACAGGGCATACCGCCAGCCCGATACGGTCAGGCGGCCCAGGGTTTCTAGACTATCGGTAAAGACAGACGCAATAGACGCACGCTTGGGTCCGGATGGCGAGGGGGTTTGCGCGAGCGCCTGCACCACGGCTTGAAGCAGCGCTCGGCGCTCAACAGGCAAGGGCGATTGTTCACCCAGCAGCGCTTGCAAGCCTGCTTCGCCCAACAGTTGTTGCAACAATTGGGCGCCAGCGGTATCCAATGCGCCCAGCTCGGCAACATCGATCGTGGCAGATGTCTGCAGCCGTGGCGCCAGTTGTGCCACCAGCATCTCCAGTTGGGCATAGTGCGGCAACGTCCAGTCACCGCGCAGGTGCAGCACGTTTTTTTCTGCCAGAAATTCTGCCGGGGCTGAGGGGTGGGCAGGCGTGTGCGTCATCGTGTCGCCACTATAGCAAGTACGACGCGCGTGCACAAGCGACAGCAAGTGCAGGGCGACGCAGTTGTTGCGTTATTGCCAAGGCAGAGGTCGAGAAAAAATTGCTCTGTCACGGGAGCATTGATGGCAGGAGGAAAGTGTGGCTTGCCCCTCAAAATTTGCACACGCGTAGTGGAGGATATCGGCAAGTTTGTATTTGATATGAAAATTTTTATAAGAGGTGTGGTTTGCGTGCCAGTTGCCGTCGTACCTCCTCGTCGTGGTTGCTACAAATCGGACATTATCTGTCTGCAAGACTGGCAGGATGCTATCCAAGATTTGCCAACGGTTTGCAATGCACGGGTATTACCGAAGCAGCATTGAAAAATTCTTTGCCGTCGCTGTTGGGAATGTACATTGCCCGTTTGGAGCGAAGCAGCCGGTAAACGAAAACCGCATGTGTTTGAGCGTTTATGCGTGCATGTGTGGTAAACCCACACAAAAGGAGCTATCAAAGCACTTGTTTATTGGAGAGTAGGATTTGAACATGCAGAGAGCCTGAGATCTTTGCAAAACCAGCGATACAGCCAGTTTTGCAAGGTTCTCAGTTCTCTATGCCGCCAGCGGTTTACTGCCAGCCAAAGCGGCGCGTGTAAAACGCCTTCATGGCCTGTGTCAGCAGCATGTAGCCCAGCAAAATCAAAGCCAGAATGCCAAAGTAGCTCATGGGCAAGGCTTGCAGCTTGAAATAATGCGCCAAAGGACCCATGGGAATGAAAATGCCTACAGCCATGATGAGTAGCGTCATCATCATCAGCGGCGCGCTGGGGCGGCTTTGGATAAACGGAATTTTGCGTGTGCGAATCATGTGCACGACCAGAGTCTGCGTCATCAAGCCTTCAATGAACCAGCCTGACTGAAACAGCGTTTGATGTTCTGGAGAGTTGGCACCGAAAACAAACCACATGACGCAAAAGGTCAGGATGTCGAAAATGGAGCTGACCGGGCCGAAAAACAGCATGACGCGGCTGATATCGGCAGGATTCCAGCGTTGGGGAGCTTGTACCAATGCGTCATCCACGTTATCAAACGGAATGGCGGTTTGCGAAAAATCGTACAGCAGGTTCTGCACCAGCAAATGCATGGGCAGCATGGGCAAGAATGGAATGAAGGCGCTGGCAACCAGTACGGAGAGCACATTGCCGAAGTTGGAGCTGGCCGTCATCTTGATGTACTTCAGCATGTTGGCAAAGGTTTTGCGGCCCTCCATCACGCCTTCTTCCAGCACCATCAGGCTTTTCTCGAGCAGGATGATGTCGGCAGATTCTTTGGCGATATCGACCGCCGTATCTACGGAGATGCCGATATCCGCGGCTCGCAAGGCGGGCGCGTCGTTGATGCCGTCTCCCATGAAGCCCACCACATGCCCATTGGCTTTGAGGGTGCGCACAATGCGCTCTTTATGGGTGGGTGTGAGCTTGGCAAAAACGGCATGCGCTTCCACGGCCTGCGCCAGCTCTGTGTCATCCATGCGTTCAATGTGCGCTCCCAGCAAAGCTGATTCATCCGACAAACCCACCTCGCGGCAGATTTTGGCGGTGACCAGCTCATTGTCGCCCGTCAATACCTTCACCTTGATGCCATGCTGGCGCAAAACCTTCAAGGTTGGGGCTGTGGATTCTTTGGGAGGATCCAGAAACGCCACATAGCCCATCAGGGTCAGTCCCGATTCGTCTGCTATGCCGTACACCTCCTGCGCCGGCGGTGCTTCCTTGGCGGCGACGGCAACCACTCGCAGGCCGTCGGCGTTGAGCGCGCCCGTGATGTTCTGGATATGCGCCAGCAGCTCGGGCGAGAGCGGCTGGTCGCTTCCGTCCATGCGCACATGGGTACACACGGCCAATATTTCTTCCACCGCGCCTTTGCATATCAGCTCATGGTGGTCCTCACGCTCGGATACAACCACCGACATCCGTCGACGCTGGAAGTCGAACGGAATTTCATCCACTTTGCGGTAGTTGGCCGCCGGGTTCAGCGAACGGTCGATTTCCGTATGTTCCAGCACGGCTACATCCAGCAGATTCTTCAACCCTGTCTGGTAGTAGCTGTTGAGGTAGGCCATCTCCAGCACATCGTCAGAGTCTTCTCCCTGAACATCCATATGGCGAGCCAAAAAAATCTTGTCTTGCGTGAGCGTGCCGGTTTTGTCCGTGCAAAGAATATCCATGGCGCCAAAATTCTGGATGGCATCCAGCCGCTTCACAATCACCTTCTGCCGAGACAGCTTCACGGCGCCTTTGGCCAGTGTGGACGTCACGATCATGGGCAGCATTTCCGGCGTGAGGCCAACGGCAATGGACATGGCAAACAGGAAAGCTTCTGTCCAGCTGTGCTTGGTCAGGCCGTTGATGAAAAGCACCAGCGGAACCATCACGAACATGAAGCGAATCAGCAGCCAGGCGACTTTGTTCACGCCCTCCTGGAACTGGGTGGGTGTGCGGTCGGTTGTGGTAATGCGCTGCGCCAGCGAGCCGAAATAGGTCTGGCTGCCGGTATGTACCACAACGGCCGTGGCCGAGCCGGACACCACATTGGTGCCCATGAACACCAGATTTTCCAAATCCAGCGCAGATGCGGAATCAACCCCTTTGTGAATCGGAAATTTCTCGACGGGCAAAGACTCCCCCGTCATGGCAGACTGGCTGACAAACAGGTCTTTGGTTGCCAGCAGCCGGCAATCGGCAGGCACCATATCGCCAGCAGCCAAGGCGACAATATCTCCGGGCACCAGTTGCTGGATGGGTATTTCCATTTTTCTGGAAGCCGTATTACTACCGCGCCATGAGGGCTCGGGCGCGTTGTCTGCAACAGCTGCGTCAGCTGGTGCCTCTGCTGTCCGGGGGCGCAGAACGGTTGCCGTATTGCTGACCAGCGCCTTGAGGGCGTTGGCCGCCTTGTTGGATTTGCGCTCCTGAAAAAAACGGATGGAAACCGACACGACCACCATGGCGCTGATGACAATCGTGGCCTTGATATCTTCGGTGACGTAAGAGATGACCGCCAGCAACGTCAGCAGCATATCGAAAGGCGTTCTGTAGCAATGCCACAGATGCTGCCACCACGGCAATGGTTTTTCCTGTAAAACCTCATTCAGCCCCACCTGCTCGGCCAAACTTTCCGCCTGCTCAAGCGTTAACCCAGCAGGCGTCGTGTTCAGTTTTTGCAGCAAAACGTGCGGGCTGGCGGCAGAGGCCTCGTGCAAGGCCGTGTTGATGGACTGTTGCAGCTCTTTGTTACCCAGGTCCGCGGTATCGAAGAACGCCAGGCGTTGGAAGTGATGGCTCCAGCCGCGTGAGCGCAAAAAACGAACAAAAAATTCTTTCAAAAAAGTGAAGTTCATCATGGCTCTTTCTCCGACTTCACCGTTTTGAACAGACAGGTTCAGACCAGTAAAGCCGGCCGTTTGGCACTATGCAGGCAACGCCGAAGAACCGGCGGTTGGCACGCGTCAACAAGGATTGGGATCATCGGGATATTGAAAGCAGACTCCACATTCATCAGCCATGGGCCGTACGCCAATGGCACTGTCTCATGCGCGACGAACCGGGAAGAAGCCGATATGGTTATCAGACACAGCCGCCTCCACCAAGCAGGGCGGCGGCAAGTCAGGAACTTGTTGTCACCCTGCGTATTCTTGATCGATGCATGATCGACAACTGAAACTGTCCACAGGTTTTATATAAAAAGTTGGGAAGCGGCGCATTCTAGAACTTTTTGGGAAGATCCGGTATAGCCAACTGCGCTTATCAC
>JAGOGU010000016.1 GCA_017996515.1 Allobrachymonas sp. | reverse complement strand
GCTCAGCATGAGGCCCACGGCACCAATACGCACGCCTTGGCAGCTTTGCGCGCTTCTTGCCTCGACACTCTCGGATGCCGAAGAGCTTGCTTGCTGCTGGCCCTGCACCATTTGCACCGTTTTTGAGGCCAACTCGCGCGAAATACCAGAAAGATCAGGCCCTGCAACCGCATTAGCCTCTGCTGCTCTTGCAGTTGACTGTACGTGCATGGAAGTCATTTCAGGTGACAGTTGCTCCCCAGCGGACAGCGCATATGGCGAAGAACCGGCGGCGCCAAGGGCTGCTGCCGTTTCGAAGACGAAATCCATGGTCAGCGCCTGCACAGGCAGCAACATTCCACGAGGAATGATTGCAGCCCTTTCTGCAGAGGGTACGTTTGAAGCGACAGAATCCATGCTTACCGCCAAAACCATCAATACTGCTTTTAAAAGAATTCAATAAGGCTTAAAAAACGCTTTTGATCGTTTCCAGTACTTGCGCATCGGTGTAGGGCTTTGTGATATAGCCTTTGGCACCCAGCATTTGTCCCCACGCCTTGTCAGCCTTTTGGTCTTTGGCTGTTACCAGCACAACGGGAATGTTTTTTGTTTCTGGGTCATTACGCAAACTGCGGGTGGCAGCAAAACCATCCATTTCCGGCATATTGACGTCCATCAGAATCAAATCCGGTTTGATGCGTTTGGCCATTTCCAGTGCCTGCACCCCATTAATGGCATGAGCCACCACATAACCAGCGCCTGTCATCAGTTTTTCCATATAAGCGCGATCCACACCATTGTCATCTACCACTAGCACATTACGCAACATCACTCTACCCCTTCAAATTGATTCAACTTTTTCAATAAAAACCAAAAAACTATCATTACATTTGGCTGGATTGGCCATTACTTAACAAAACCCACTTGCAACCATCCAGCATTCCACTACGTATGCGGTGTCATATTTTTGAATGCGTATTTGGCAAGCACCTGCATCAAATGCGATTTCTGCACGGGCTTGGTCAAATACGCATCACAACCAGCCATCTTGCCGCGAATTCGGTCAAATGGGGACGATTTACTGGTCAACATGACAATAGAAGGTTTGGCTTTTCCGCCGATCGCAGGCATGGCCTTGATCTTGCGGCAAGCCTCATACCCATCAATGCCGGGCATGAGCACATCCATCAAAATACAGTCATACGGGCGCGAACCCGCAATCATGATGGCGGACTCTCCGCTGTCCACACTGTTTACGCTATATCCGACGGCTTTCAGCGCTGATGTCAAATGCCCGCGCACGGCGAGGCTGTCGTCTACCACCAGAATGGCAGGAGCAGTAGCTGCGTTGCCCAGTACCGCCTCGCTTGACGCAGTTGTTTGTGCTGACGAATTTATTTGCGAGGCTTGCGCTTGCGCAGCAGCCTTCGACACAGGGACTGCCGCCGCAGAGGGCTCAGCAGATTCTCCGGCGTGGTAATGTATGGCATCATCCATGGCACGCGACAAGATAACCGGCAGATCGGTCCAGCGAACCGGGCGCTGTAATCCGGTATGCCCTTTGGGCAAGGGTCCTTGTGCATCGACCCACACCACAGCCTGTTGCACCAGCCAATAGCTTTGTTCTTGTGCCCAGGCTGCGGCTTCTTCATTTTTGCCGTCGATAATGATGACATCAATGGAAGAGGGCGCTTGGTCATCCACCAGCTCAAGCGACGGATTACGTCGCTGAGAGAGTTTGACCACACCATCCAGCAGACGCATGTCAAAGCCTGTAAAGCCTTTGACCAAAAGCCGTAAAGATTGCTGCGCCTCTGCTGCAGGATCAGCTGTGTCTAGCATTCTGGCTCCTATTGATGCGTTCTATGCCGTTTGTTGGGTACATGGAAAATACTAATTTTTGACAGTGTACTTGTATCCAGAGGTAATGGTCTGTATTTTTATGCAAGATGCTCGTATGTTTACACGGATTTGCCAAGTTTTGAGACTTTTGTGCCTTTTTTAAAACAGCACAATGTCGTATTGCTCTTGCGACAGGCTGGCATCGGCGCGCAGGGCGATGGGTTTGGCGATGAATTCGCTCAATGAAGCCAAATGCGGACTTTCTTCTTCCAGCAGCAGATCAACCACTGCCGGGGCGGCGATGACGCGAATTTCTTGCGGATTGAACTGCCGCGCCTCGCGCAGAATCTCGCGCAGGATGTCGTACACCACACTGCGCGGGGTTTTCAGCATGCCCCGCCCGCCACAGGCCTCGCAAGGCTCGCACAGCATGCGCGCCAGCGATTCGCGCGTGCGCTTGCGCGTCATCTCCAGCAAGCCCAGCGCAGAAAATTCGCCCACCACCGTTTTGATGCGGTCGCGCTGCAGCTGTTTGCGCAGCTCGGCCACAACGGCTTCCTGGTGCTCGGGCAAGCTCATATCGATGAAGTCCGCCACGATGATGCCGCCCAGATTGCGCAACCGCAGTTGGCGCGCAATGGCGTGCGCCGCTTCGAGGTTGGTTTTGAAAATGGTTTCGTCAAAACTGCGCGCGCCCACAAATCCGCCGGTGTTCACGTCGATGGTGGTCAGCGCCTCGGTCTGGTCAATCACCAGATAGCCACCCGATTTGAGATCAACCCTGCGCCCCAATGCGCGCGTGATTTCCTCATCAATTCCGAACAGGTCGAAGATGGGGCGCTCGCCGCTGTAGTACTCGATGCGGGATACGGTATCGGGCATATGGGTTTGCGCGAAGTCGTACACGGCACCGTATTGCTCGCGCGAATCGATGCGAATGCTCTGCACGCTGTCGTCCACCATGTCACGCAGCACCCGTTGCAGCAGGTTCAAATCCTGATGCAACAAGGCGGGCGCCGCCTGGCGCTGGCTGGCATCCTTGATGCCCGACCAGGTAGTGTGCAGGTAATGCATATCGCGCAGCAATTCGGCCTCGTTGGCTTCTTCGGCATTGGTGCGCACGATGTAGCCACAGGCAGGCAACGCGCTGCCGCTGGTGCGCTGGGTGTCGAGCAGATCCACAATGCGCTGGCGCACCGCATCGCGCAACGACAAATCTATTTTTTGCGATACTCCCACCCCCTCGCCCTGCGGCAACAGCACCAGCATGCGCCCGGCAATGCTGATATGCGCCGAAAGCCGCGCGCCTTTGCTGCCCAGCGGGTCTTTGATGACTTGCACCATCACGGTCTGCCCTTCAAACAGCATGTGCTCGATGGGCTTGGGCGGCGGCGCTTCTTCATCCTCCTTTGGAGCTGGCGCGACGGGCTGCGGCACATCGGCCACATGCAAAAAGGCCGAGCGCTCCAACCCAATGTCGATAAAGGCCGATTGCATGCCCGGCAGCACGCGCATGACCTTGCCCAGATAGATATTGCCCACCAGACCGCGCTGCAAGGCGCGTTCGATGTGGACTTCTTGCACCACGCCTTGTTCGACGATGGCGGCGCGGGTTTCCTGGGGCGACCAGTTGATCAGTATTTCTTGCTGCATGCCGCGTATTTTCCTCTTTAATGGCGTAAATGCAGCAGCAAATGGGATGGCAAGCAAGCCTTTTTTCATGTCCCGCCCCCGTTGCTGGCGACCTTGCTACTCATGGATGGCCTTGCGGCCTGCGATTGCTCCATCAACTTGGCGCTAACATGCACCCCTTGCATCAGTTGCCCCATGACTGGCTCCTTTGCACACCTGTAGCGCCCCAAATTGCACCATGCCCCTGTCCACCACCCTTCCCCTGATCGCGCTGTCTGGCCCCACGGCCAGCGGCAAATCTGCGGCCGCCTTACAACTGGCGCAGCACATGCAACGGCGTTGGGGCTTGTCGGCAGAGATCATCAGTGTGGACTCGGCACTGGTGTATCGGGGCATGGACATTGGCACGGCCAAGCCCACGCCAGCCGAGCAAGCTGCCGTGCCGCATCACCTGATCGACATTCTGGAACCCGCACACAGCTACAGCGCCGCACAGTTTGCGCACGATGCCCGCGCGCTGATCGCCACCATCCGGCAGCGCGGGCATATTCCGCTGCTGGTGGGCGGCACCATGCTGTATTTCAAGGCACTGTTCGAGGGCTTGAGCCAACTGCCTGCCACCGACCCCGCCTTGCGCGCCCAAGTGTTAGCGCAGGCAACAGCGCACGGCTGGCCGGCCATGCATGCGCAGCTGGCACGCATCGATCCGGAAACGGCCGCCCGGCTGGAGCCGAACGACAGCCAGCGCATTGGTCGCGCGTTGGAAGTGTGGCACATGACCGGCCAGCCTTTGAGTTTTTGGCACGCGCAAGAGGCGCAGGCCGAGCCTGCCACGCCGCCGGATCTGTTTCTGTCGCTGGAGCCGAGCGACCGCCAATGGCTGCATGCGCGCATTGCACAGCGCTTTGATGCCATGCTGGAGCAGGGATTTATCACCGAGATGCAGGCCTTGCGCCAGCGTGGCGATTTGCATGCCGAGCTGCCTGCCATGCGCAGCGTCGGCTACCGACAGGCCTGGCAGGCGCTGGAGCATGACGAGCCATTGCCCCAGTGGCGCGAAAAAGCCATTGCCGCCACGCGCCAACTGGCCAAGCGCCAGCTGACCTGGCTACGCAGCATGTCTCAACGCCACACCATTGCCTGCGATGGCCCTGACCCGCAGGCGGAAATCACACAACAGGTGGATGCTTTGCTCGCGCAACTTGCTGCGCGCGCGCATTGAACAGACGCTCAGGCCTTGGCTGCGGACTCGTACCAATCCAACGCCCACTGGCCCGCATGCACCTGTTGCAGCCACAACAAGGCGGTCAGGGTTTTGGCATCGGTCAATTCGCCGCTGCGTGCGCGTTGCAGCAAATCTGGCAGCGATGCGGCATATACCCGCAAAGCTTCCCCGTCGTCCAGCGCCTGCCCCTGAAACTGCAAATCGCGCGCAAACCAGATATCGATGTGCTCGTCGGAATAGCCGATGCAGTTGTGCATCACGCCCGCAAACGCCCACTGTCCTGCTACAAAGCCGGTTTCTTCGCGCAGCTCGCGTTGCGCGCTGGCAAGAGAAGGCTCGCCCGCATCGATCTTGCCCGCCGGAAACTCCAGCATCGCCCGCCCCACCGGGTGCCGGTATTGGTATTCGATCAGATAGCGCCCATCTGGCAGGCTGGCCACAATCACCACTGCACCCGGATGGCGCACATACTCGCGCCCGGCCTGTTGGCCATTGGGCAGTTTGACCGTATCGCGCCAAGCGCGCAAAAAATGGCCGTGCAGAACCTGTTCACTGTGCAGCAGCTGCTCGGCCAGATCGGTTGGCTGCGCATCCAGATCAGGCGGCAGAGATGGAACCGGCATGGCCATCAAGACATGCCGTTCATGTGGCGCACCGCCAACTCGCACAGGCGCAGCAGGCTGGCGGGCAGCACGCCAAACAGCAGCAGCAACGCGCCGTTGATGCTCAACATGGCATGTGCGTCGTAGCGGCCCGCCAGCGGCACATCGGCGGGTGTCTGCTCGGCATCAAAATACATGACCTTGATGACCCGCAGGTAGTAAAACGCCCCCACCAGCGAAGTGAGCACGGCGAATATGGCCAGCACGGTATGCTGCATGGTTTGCGCCGCCAGCAGCACCTGTATCACGCGGAACTTGCCATAAAAGCCCACGGTAAGCGGCACCCCCGCCAATGAGAGCATGCTCAAGGCCATGATCCCGGCATACAGCGGATAGCGGCGGTTCAGCCCGCTCAGGTCTTGCAGGGTTTCGCACTCGAATCCTTCGCGCGACAGCAGCATGAGCACGCCGAATGCCGCCAACGCCGCCAGCACATAGCCGATCAGATAGAACATGCTGGCCGACATGACTTCAAGCACCAGGCGGTATTCGCCACGCACATGGCTGACGGCAAACACCAGCAGCATGAAGCCGTTTTGCGCAATGGTGGAATAGGCCAGCATGCGCTTGAGGTTGTCTTGCATGATGGCCGCCAGGTTGCCCAGCAGCAAAGACGCAACGCCCAGCACCACCATCATCATCTGCCAGTGGGGCGCCAGTTCCAGCAAGCCCCCAACCAGCAGGCGCAGCAACACGGCAAACACGCCCAGCTTGGGCGCGGTCGCCACGAACAGAGTGGCCGCCGTGGGCGCACCCTGGTACACATCGGGCACCCACATATGAAACGGCACCGCTCCCAGTTTGAAGGCCAGCCCTGCCACAATAAACACCAGCCCCAACATCAGAATAGGCGTTTGCACCGCCTGATTGAGGGATTGCATCAGCACCTGCGACAGATACATGGTACCCGTGGCGCCATACACCATCGACAGGCCGTAAAGCAAAAAGCCCGAGGCCAAAGCGCCGAGGATGAAATATTTCATGCCCGCTTCGGCAGACAGGGTGTTGTCACGCCACAAGGCCACCAGGGCAAAACTGGCCAAACTCGTCACTTCCAGGCCGAGATAAATCAGCAGGAAATGGTTGCCCGAAACCATGATGTACACCCCCAGCAGGCCGAACAGCGACAACGTGAACAGCTCGCCGCCGCGCTGCAGCATGTTGCGCTGCGCCGCATAAGGGCGCGCGTACACCAGTGTGAATAGCAAGGCCAGGGTAGCCATGCACTTGAGCCAACTGCCCAGCGCATCGGCCAGCACCATATTGCCAAAGCCGTAGGCCGCCTTGCTGGCATCGGGTTGCCAGAGCGACACGGCATACTGCGCCTGCCACAGCGCCAGTACCAGCAGGGTGGCCTGCGTCAGCCAGTATGTCAGGGTGCGGCGCGGGCTGCGCACCCACAGATCCGCCAGCGTAATCACGCAGGCCATTGTCAGCAGCGCCACTTCCGGCGCGATGACTGCCCAGCTCGTTGCGTCGATCATGCCTCGCCCTTAATCAGTTTGGAATTTTGGATGTGGCCACGTGCTGCACCAGCTTGTTGACCGAAGCGTCCATCGCCCGGGTAATGGGCTTGGGATAAACGCCCATGGCCAGCACCGACAGCCCCAGAATACCGAGGAAGATGATTTCGCGCACATTGATTTCTTTCAGGGCGGCCACATGGTCATTGCCGACAGGCCCCAAAAAAACGCGCTGCATCATCCACAAGGTATAGGCCGCAGCCAGAATCAGCGAGGTTGCCGCAATCAGACCCACCCAGAAGTTGGCCTTGACGGCAGCGATGATGACCGACCACTCACCCACAAAGCCCGCCGTACCCGGCACGCCGAAGTTGCCGAAAGCGAACAGGAAGGCCAGCGCCGCAAAGAGCGGCATGACATTGGTCACGCCGCCGTAATCGGCGATCTGGCGCGAGTGCACCCGCTCATAGAGCACGCCCACGCACAGGAACATGCCCGGCGACACCAGACCGTGACCCAGCATTTGCAGGATGGAACCGGCAATGCCTTCGGCGCTGAACACGTACATGCCCAGCGTCACATAGCCCATGTGCGCCACGGAAGAATAGGCCACGAGCTTTTTCATGTCTTGCTGCACGATAGCCACCAAGCCGATGTACACCACCGCGATCAGCGACAGCGCAATCATCAGCCACGCCCATTCGCGTGCGGCATCGGGCGCAATGGGCAAGGCCATGCGCAAAAAGCCGTAACCGCCCAGCTTCAGCATGATGGACGCCAGCACGGCAGAGCCGCCCGTTGGCGCTTCCACGTGCACATCGGGCAACCAGGTATGCAGCGGCCACATGGGCAGCTTCACGCCAAAGGCAACCGTAAAGGCCAGCAGAATCAGCGCCTGCTCGGTCATGCTCAGCGGCAGCCGATGCCAGGTTTGCATGTCGAAACTGTTGCCCGAAGCGGTGTACAGATACGCCATGGCCACCATCATGAAGAGCGAGCCCATGAAGGTGTAGAGGAAAAATTTGAAGGCCGAGTAGATTTTGCGCGGGCCGCCCCAAATGCCGATGATGATGTACATGGGCACCAGTGTGGCTTCGAAGAAGACGTAGAACAGCAGCGCGTCTTGCACCAGGAAGGTGCCATTGACCAGGCCGGCCAGCGCCAGCAAGGCGCCCATGAACTGGTTGAGACGGTACTCGATGTTCCAGCAAGCCAGCACCACCAGCACGGTGATGAAGGTATTGAGCAGCACCAGCCACAGCGAGATGCCATCAATTCCCAGATGGTAGTTGCTGTTGATGGATGGGATCCACTGCGTGTATTCGACAAACTGCATGCCCGCTTCGGCATTGTCGAAACCGGCATACACCTGCAACGACAACGCGAAGATGGCAAGCGATGCCAGCAGCGCACCCCAGCGCACTACCGGCACATATTTCTGCCCGGAAAATGCCACCAGCGCAAGCCCGGCAAAAATTGGCGCCCAGACCAATAAACTCAAGAGTCCCATTTTGTCTTTTCTCCTAGATTATCCAGACGACCCATGTCAGCAGAGCCAGCAAACCCACAATCATGAACAAGGCATAGTGATACAGATAGCCGGTCTGGATGCGGCGCACGCGCGCAGCCATCTCGCCCACGGCTTTCCATGAGGTACTGACGAAGCGCCCTTCGATCACGCCCTCGTCACCGCCTTTCCAGAACAAGGCGCCCACAAAGCGGGTGATGCCCGTGAGCAAATCATCCACCAGCCATACAAACAGACGTTCCACCAAGTCACCCAGCGCCTCGCCCATATGGCGCAACGTGCGGGTAATGCCCTGATCCAGAAACCACATCCAGACATTGTCCACGTACAGCCAAAGCACCTTGCCCAGTCTGCATGCGTTGTACGCCACCGCATCGGCGTAGAACCAGTCGAGGTAGTACTTGTTTTCGAGCACGCGCACCAGCGGCGCGAAGATCTGGCGCAAGCGCGCCGCCCACTGATTGCGCCCCAGATACAGCACCGCCGCAGCCGCCACGCCGAGCACCATGAGCCAGAACGGCGCGGTGACCAAGCCATGCACCGTCATGCCCAAAGCGCCATGAAAATGTTGCGCCAGCGTTTGCATGGCAGGATGCCGCACAACGTCGATATGAATGGCGTCTTGCAGAAAGGTGCCAAACACCATCGGCCGCATCGTGAAGAAGCCGATAGCAACAGACGGAATCGC
This sequence comes from Allobrachymonas sp., assembly GCA_017996515.1. Classification (GTDB taxonomy): domain Bacteria; phylum Pseudomonadota; class Gammaproteobacteria; order Burkholderiales; family Burkholderiaceae_C; genus Brachymonas. Next base: position 6,534 of record JAGOGU010000016.1, on the reverse strand, counting down.
CAGCAGCACCAGCGGCAGCGTCACCATCCAGGGCGACTCATGCGGTTTGCCGTCGCCGTGGTGTTCATCGTGATGATCCCCGTGATGGTGATGGGCGTCGGGGTTTTCGTCGTAGCGCTCGCGCCCCCAGAACACCAGAAAATACAGGCGCATGCTGTAGAAAGCGGTGGTGACCACACTCAGCAAGGCGGCCAAGAGTGCAAACTTCGCCATCGGCTGCGGGCTGGCATGCAACGCCAGAATGATGCCGTCTTTGGAATAAAAGCCCGAGAAGAACGGCATGCCAATCAACGCCAACGTACCCGCCAGCGAGGCCAAGTGCGTAATGGGCATGTATTTGCGTAAGCCACCCATGTAGCGCATGTCCTGATTGTGGTGCATGGCCATGATGACCGAACCCGCCGACAGGAACAGCAAGGCTTTGAAGAAAGCGTGCGTAAACAGATGGAACAGGGACACCTGATAGGCCGAAGCCCCCAGCCCCATCACCATATAGCCCAGCTGCGACAGGGTGGAATAAGCTACCACCCGTTTAATGTCGTACTGAATCAAGCCCATCAAGCCCATGAAGAACGCGGTGGTCGCCCCCACGGTCAGAATCACGTTAAGCGCCACATCGCTCAATTCAAACAACGGCGACATGCGCGAGACCATGAAGATGCCCGCCGTGACCATGGTGGCCGCGTGAATCAGCGCCGAACTGGGTGTAGGGCCAAACATCGAATCCGGCAACCACACATGCAAAGGCACCTGAGCCGATTTGCCCATGGCGCCAATGAATAGGCAGACGGCAGCCATCGTCACCACAGACCAGCCCACGATCGGCATGGCCGCGCCCGAGAAGGCATCCAGCCGCGCAAAAATTTCGGTGTAGTTGAGCGTGCCGGTGTAGGTGTACACCAGACCGATGCCCAGAATAAAGCCCAGATCGGCCACGCGGTTGAGCAAGAAGGCTTTTTTGTTGGCAAAAATCGCGCCGGGCTGGTCAAACCAGAAACCAATCAACAGGAAAGAGGCCACGCCCACGCCCTCCCAGCCCACAAACAACTGGAACAGATTGTTGCTCATCACCAGAATGAGCATGGCAAAGGTGAACAACGAAATGTAGGCAAAGAAACGGTTGTAGCTGGCATCGCCATGCATGTAGCCCGTGGAATAGATATGCACCATGAGTGAAACGAATGTCACCACACACATCATCATGGCCGTCATGCCATCGACCATGAAGCCGATCTCCAGACGCAACTTGCCAAGGCTCATCCACTCGTAAACCGTTTGGTTGAAACGCGCACCCTGCAACACCTGCCACAGCACCCAAAACGACAGGGCGCAGGCCAGCGCCACGCAGGCACTGGCAATGCCATGCGCAGCCTTGTTCCCCAGCAGGCGGCCACCGGCGGCAGTGCCGAAAATGCCCACGATGGCGGCTGCACTCAGAGGTGCCAGCACAATGGTCAGTAACACAGAGAGGGAAAGCGTTGCTGTCATGCCCATCACCCCTTCAACGCATCCATGGCATCGGCCTGGGCGCTGCCGCGGCTACGGAACAGCAACACCAGAATGGCCAGCCCGATCGCCGACTCGGCCGCCGCCACCGTCAGAATGAAAAACACGAACACCTGCCCGTGCAAATCACCCATGTAGTGGGCAAAGGCCACAAAGTTCATGCTGATCGCCAACAGCATCAGCTCGATGGCCATGAGCAGCACCACCAGGTTTTTGCGATTAAGAAAAATGCCCACGATCGACAGCGCAAACAGCATGCCGCCCAAGGTCAGAAAATGTCCCAGCGTCAGACTCATGATGCATTCTCCTGCTGCGCGGGCGCTTCTGCCGCTTCCTGCGGAGCCGCACGGGTGGGTTCCATTTTCACCACCCGCATGCGATCGGCCGCCTTGACGCTGACCTGCCAGTGCGGCGACTGGTAGCGACTGTCTTTGCGGCTGCGCAGGGTCAGCGCAATGGCCGCGATGATGGCCAACAGCAGCAAAACTGCCGCAATCTGCACCGGATACAGATACTGCGAATACAGCAACTGCCCCAACGCATTGGTATTGCTGACCGTTTCCGGCAGCAGCTGCCCATTCGCACCCAGCACGGGACGCGGCTGCGCCACATGACGGTAATTGACCATGAATACCATGCCCAGCTCGACGATAAAGGCCGTGCCAATGGCCGCCGCCAGCGGGAAATGCTTCCAGAAGCCTTGCCGCGCGGTTTGCTCGTCGAAGCGAATCATCATCAACACGAACAGGAACAGCACCATGACGGCGCCCACATACACCAGCACCAGCACCATGGCCAGAAATTCGGCCTTGATCAACAGCCAGATCGCAGCTGCCTGAAAAAAGGCCAGCACCAGATACATGGCCGCATGCACCGGATTGCGCGAAGTGATCACGCGAAAGGACGCCAGCAGCAGCACGGCAGCAAAAACGTAGAACAGAACGGTCTGAATGGTATTCATCATGAGGTCATGCCCGTCCTATCGATAAGGCGCATCGGCTGCCTTGGCGGCATCGATCTGCGCTTTGTAGCGATCGCCCACGGCCAGCAGCATGTCTTTGGTGAAGTACAAATCACCGCGCTCTTCGCCGTGGTACTCGAAAATGGGCGTTTCCACGATCGAATCGACCGGGCAGCTTTCTTCACAAAATCCGCAGTAAATGCATTTAGTCAAGTCGATGTCGTAGCGCGTGGTGCAGCGCTTGCCCTGCGCATCTTCGGCCGACTCAATGAAAATGGCCTGCGCCGGACACACGGCCTCACACAGCTTGCAGGCAATACAACGCTCTTCGCCGCTGTCGTAGCGCATGAGGGCATGCAGCCCCCTGAAGCGCGGACTCAGCGGCGTTTTTTCTTCTGGGTATTGCAGCGTGAACTTGCGCCGGAAGGTGTAACGTCCGGTCAGCCACATGCCCTTGAACAGCTCCCACAGGGCAAAGCTCTTGATGAAGTCCCACAGCGAAAACGCCGTGACCTGCCGGGCCTTTTGCTCCTGCAACGATGCAATGGGTGAAGGGGTACTGTTGTTTTGGCTCACTTCCAGATACTCCAGGAGGTTTGCATCCACGCACCAACAACCACCAGCCATACCAGCGTGACCGGAATGAAAACCTTCCATCCCAGACGCATGATCTGGTCATAACGGAAGCGCGGGAAAGTCCCTCGAATCCAGATAAATACGCTCAACAGCACAAAGGTTTTCAGCCCCAGCCAGATCCAGCCCGTGTTCATGAGGCCAGTCAACCACTGCGGCAGAAAGGTCAGGTGCTCAAAGCCCAGGGGCGCACTCCAGCCGCCCAAAAACAGCAGGCTGGCCATGACGGAAAGCAGAATCATGTTGGCGTATTCGGCCAGGAAGAAGAGCGCAAAGCCCATGCCGGAGTATTCGACCATATGCCCGGCCACAATCTCTGCCTCGCCTTCCACCACGTCGAAGGGGTGGCGGTTGGTTTCGGCCACGGCCGAAATCACATAGACCACGAAAATGGGCAGCAGCGGCAGCCAGTTCCAGGACAGGAAGTTCAACCCGTGGCTGGCAAACCAGCCCTGCGTCTGCCCTTGCACGATCGCGCCGATATGCAGGCTACCCGTCACCATCAGCACCACCAGAATACAGATGCCCATGGCGATTTCGTACGACAGCATTTGCGCCGATGCGCGCATCGCGCCCAGCAAAGGATATTTGGAGTTGGACGCCCAACCCGCCATGATGACGCCGTACACCTCCATCGAGGTAATGGCAAACAGATAGAGCAGACCGGCATTGACATTGGCCAGCACCAGATCTGGCCCAAAAGGCACCACCGCCCACGCCGCCATGGCGGGCATGATGGTCATGATGGGCCCCAGGTAGTACAGGAATTTGTCCGAGCGATCCGGCCGGATCACCTCTTTGAGCAACAGCTTGACGATATCCGCAACCGGTTGCAGCAAGCCCAGCGGGCCTAACCGATTGGGGCCCAGGCGCACTTGCATGAAGGCAATCAGCCTGCGCTCCCACAAAGTCATGAAAGCCACCGCACCCAGCAAAGGCAGCACGACGCAGCCTATGCCCAGCAATATCCAGACGATTGGCCACAGGCCGGTTTGCCACCAGTCGGCCTGACACCAGTTCAGGCCAAAGTACACGCAACCGTCACGGCCAAAGGCGTAGAGCCAGTCCCTCATGGCTGCACCTCCTGTACCCCTTGCGCTGCTTGTGCCCCGCCTTGCGCCATGCGTCCGTCAGCAGTGGCCTGTAAAGCCGGTGCGCGCCGCACCAGCGCATCAAGCTGGTAGATGCTGGCGCAAACCGGGCGCGCTGGGGCGCGCGCCACCACCATGGCGGCATCGGTCTGGTTGCTCAAGCGTTCGGCAGGCACCATCTGGCCAGACAGTACGCCGGGCACGGCGCGAGCCAGCACCTGCTGCGAACTGTCAAAGTCAAGATTGGGCGCATCCAGCATGCGTGCCAAGGCACACAGCACCTTCCAACCCGGGCGGGTTTCGCCCAAGGGTTTGACCACGGCATGGAAGCTTTGCAAACGCCCCTCGGCATTGATGAAGCTGCCCGATGTTTCACTGAACGGGCTGATGGGCAGCAGCACGTCGCTGATATCGAGATTGGTTTTGAAGGGGCTGAGCGTGATGACGGTATCGGCCGATTGCAGCCCCTGCAAAGCCGCTTCGCCCGCAGCGCAATCCCATTGCGGCTCCACCTGCAACAAGACCGCCGCCTTGAGCGCACCTTGCACCATCTGCCCTGCATCCAGCCCACCAGCCTGCGGCAATGCGCCCACATACTGGGCACCCACCGTATTGGCCGCTTCGGTCAGATAGCCCAGACGCGCGCCGGTTTGCTCGGCAATCCACTGCGCCAACGCCAGCAGGCTGGCTGCCTGCGGATGGTGCGCAGCCGCATTGCCCAACAGCACCGCCTTGCTGCTGCCTGCCAGCAGCGCCTGCGCGATGGTGCGCGCCACGGTTGCCAGCTCTTCGATCTGTTCTGCCGCCAGAGGGGTGTCGGCGGCCTGTTGCGCCACGGCGGGCAGCGGCACGCCTTTTTCAACCGCCACGGCCACGGCAATGGCGGCCAAAGCCTGCGTCCAGTCGCGCGCGTCGCTTGGCAGCGCCGCATGCAGCGGCATGGCCCAATCGGGCGCACCTTCTGCCAACGCGCACACCTGCGCGCCTTGCCGCACCGCCTGGCGGATACGCTGGGCAAACAGAGGATGGTCTTTGCGCAAATCACTGCCAATCACCAACGCCCGATCCAGTTCGCTCAATTCGGCAATGGGCATACCCAACCAGCGCACCTTGCCCTGCGCATCGGCAAATTCGGCATGCCGCAGGCGATAGTCGATGTTGCCGCTGTCCAAGGCGCGCATCAATTGCGTAGCCAGCCACAATTCTTCCACCGTGCTGTGTGGGCTGGCCAGCAAGCCCACGCTGGCGGGGCCTTTTTTCTCGGCAATGTCGCGCAGGCCGCTGGCGGCGTATTCCAGCGCCGTTTGCCAGTCCACTTCCAGCCAGCGCCCATCCTGTTTGATCATGGGCTTGGTCAGGCGGTCGGGGCCGTTGAGCGCCTCGTAGCTGAAACGATCGCGGTCGGCGATCCAGCATTCGTTCACGGCCTCGTTCTCGAAAGGCACCACGCGCAATACGCGATGGTCTTTGACCTGCACAATCAGATTGGCACCGGTCGAGTCGTGCGGGCTGATGCTTTTGCGGCGTGACAATTCCCAGGTGCGCGCCGCGTAGCGGAAGGGCTTGCTGGTCAACGCACCGACCGGGCAGATGTCGATCATGTTGCCTGACAGTTCGGAATCAATGGATGCGCCGATAAACGCCTCGATCTCGCTGTGCTCGCCGCGGTGCGTCATACCCAGCTCCATCTGGCCGGCGATTTCCTGCCCGAAGCGCACGCAGCGCGTGCACTGGATGCAGCGGTTCATTTCCTGCATGGAAATAAGCGGCCCCACGTCTTTGGGAGCAAACACGCGCTTTTCTTCTTCGTAGCGCGAGCCGTTTTGACCATAACCCACGGCCAAATCCTGCAACAGGCATTCACCGCCTTGGTCGCAAATCGGGCAATCCAGCGGGTGGTTGATGAGCAAAAACTCCATCACCCCTTTTTGCGCCTCGACCGTTTTGACGCTCTTGGTGTGCACCACCATGCCATCCACCACCGGCGTGGCACAGGCAGGCACGGGATCGGCCTGTTTTTCAACATCCACCAGGCACATGCGGCAGTTGGCCGCAATCGACAGTTTCTTGTGGTAGCAGAAATGCGGAATGAAAATGCCGGCCTGCTCGGCAGCCTGAATCAGCATGCTGCCTGCAGGTACCTGGACTTTTTTGCCGTCGATATTGAGTTCAATCATCTCAATGCCTCGCCAGCGGCCATGGGCACTGCGCAGCGCCCATGCTCGATATGGTGAACAAATTCTTCGCGGAAATGCTTGAGCATGCCTTGCACCGGCATGGCGGCCGCATCGCCCAAGGCGCAAATGGTGCGCCCCAGAATATTGCCGGCCACGGAATCCAGCA
>JAGOGU010000138.1 GCA_017996515.1 Allobrachymonas sp. | reverse complement strand
CCACCTGGTTGTAGTGCACGTTAAAGCCGTGCGCAAACGCCAGCGTAGCGCCCTGCTTGATGTTGGGCTCGATATTGTTTTTGTACACCTCAGGAATGTTTTCGTCCGGCAGCAAAATCATGACCAAATCGGCAGCCTTGACCGCAGCGTCCACTTCCATCACGGTCAGGCCGGCTTTTTCTACCTTGCTCCAGCTCGCGCCGCCTTTGCGCAGGCCCACGATCACTTTCACGCCGCTGTCGTTCAGGTTTTGCGCATGCGCATGGCCTTGGCTGCCATAGCCGATGATGGCAACGGTTTTGCCTTTGATGAGGGACAGATCACAATCTTTGTCGTAAAACACTTTCATGGGTTTTCTCCTTGGTGGTTGATTTGTATTCACATACCGCAAGCTAGCGGCCTCCAATGTTTTGAAATTTTTCAGGTTTTGACGGACTCAACACGCGCAGTGTGAACACCAGCACAATGATCCATTGCATAAGCGCCAAGCCCCAAGCGTTCAACTGAAATTCGGTATCTCCAATCAAATTTGTAAACAAAAAACACAGCATGGATAAGGGGAACCCGGCTGCCATGCTGGCTAAAAAACCAAGCATTCCCTGCCAATCGCCATTTGCGCCATGTTCTGCCCACGGAGGATCAGCGAAGAAAAATAGGCCACACACCACCAAAAAAGCAGTATAGGAAACCAGTAGCAAAACCGCGAAAAAGCGTTTCATGTGGTCATCAAACGCGTAGTATTCTTTCGCCACGGCCAATGCCATTGGCGCCGGTGCGCACGGTTTCCAGAATGGCGCTGCGATCGATGGCATTCAGGAAAGCGTCGTTCTTGGCCTGGTCACCAGTCACCTCCACGGTGTAGCTTTTATCGGTCACATCAATAATTTGTGCCCGGAAAATATCGGCCAGCCGTTTGATTTCCTCACGCTCTTTGCCCACCGCGCGCACTTTCACCAGCATCAGTTCGCGCTCGATGTAAGAGCCATCGGTGATTTCAACCACCTTGATAACCTCAATCAGGCGGTTGAGGTGCTTGACGATCTGCTCGATCATGTCTTCGCTGCCCGTGGTCTCGATCGTCATGCGCGAGATTTCGGGGTCTTCGGTGGGCGCGACCACCAGGCTTTCGATGTTGTAGCCACGCGCAGAAAACAGGCCAACCACGCGCGACAGCGCACCAGCCTCGTTTTCGATCAATACGGCAATGATGTGTTTCATGGTGTCTCCTCTTTTCGCCAATGCCCCGGGCATTCACCCCCGGGAGCCGCCCTCGCCTGCTGCCGGTAAGCAGCGGGTCTGGCGAGCAATAGATTCAGCAAATGAAAAAATAAATAAAAAAGTGCAGTGCAGCGGCAGTTGGCCGATCACAGCTCCTCGGGGCCGAGCAGCATTTCGGTGATACCTTTGCCTGCCTGCACCATCGGGAAGACGTTTTCCGTCGAGTCGGTGCGGAAGTCCATAAACACCGTGCGATCTTTCAGCTTGCGGGCTTCGCGCAGCGCCGGCTCCACGTCTTTCGGGTCTTCGATCAGCATGCCCACATGGCCATAGGCCTCGGCCAACTTCACGAAATCGGGCAGCGCATCCATATAGCTGTGGCTGTAGCGGCCAGAGTATTCGATCTCTTGCCACTGGCGCACCATGCCCAGATAGCGGTTGTTGAGCGCCACGATTTTGACCGGCGTGTTGTGCTGGAAGCAGGTTGAAAGCTCCTGAATGTTCATCTGGATGGAGCCTTCGCCCGTGATGCAGTACACGTCGCTTTGGGGCCGAGCCAGCTTGATGCCCATGGCATACGGCAGGCCCACGCCCATGGTACCCAGGCCGCCCGAGTTGATCCAGCGGCGCGGCTCGTCAAACCGGTAGAACTGGGCGGCAAACATCTGGTGCTGCCCCACGTCAGACGTGATGTACACATCGTCGTTTTTGGTGAGTTCCCACAAGGTTTCGACCACCTTTTGCGGCTTGATCAGCGGGCTGTTGCGGTCGTAGCGCAGGCAATCGGTGCTGCGCCACTTGTTGATCGTTTCCCACCATTGCTGCATGGCGCGATCGTCCGGCTTGGTCACAGACTCGCGCAAAGCGGTAATCAGCTCGGACAACACTTCGCGCGCATCGCCCACGATGGGCACATCTACCTTCACGCGTTTGGAAATGACCGAAGGATCGACGTCAATATGGATGATCTTGCGCTCGTTCTGTGTAAAGTGCTTGACGTTGCCGATCACCCGGTCATCAAAGCGCGCGCCCACCGCCAGCAAGACATCGCAGTTTTGCATGGCGTTGTTGGCTTCGACCGTGCCGTGCATGCCCAGCATGCCCAGGTATTTGGAATCGCTGGCCGGATAAGCGCCCAGCCCCATCAGTGTGAGGCCGCAAGGTGCGCCCAGCATGTCCACTATGGTGCGCAGTTCGTTGCAGGCATTGCCCAAAATGACGCCGCCGCCCGCATACACATAGGGGCGCTTGGCGTTCTGCAAAATCTGCAGGGCTTTTTTGATTTGACCGGCGTGACCTTTTTTAGTCGGGTTGTAGGCGCGCATGGCGACCTTTTGCGGGTAGCCCGTCCAGGCGGCCTTCTGGAAAGAAACGTCTTTGGGCAAATCCACCACGACCGGCCCGGGGCGGCCGCTGCGCGCAATATGAAAGGCGCGCTTCATGACGGATGTGATGTCTTGCGGTGACGTGACCAGAAAATTGTGTTTGACGATGGGGCGCGTGACGCCCACCGTGTCACATTCCTGAAAAGCATCTTGCCCAATCAGGGTGGATGCCACCTGTCCGGTAATCACCACCAGCGGAATGCTGTCCATATAAGCCGTGGCGATACCGGTGACGGCATTGGTCGCGCCAGGGCCGGATGTCACCAGCGCAACACCCACTTCGCCTGTGGCGCGGGCAAATCCGTCAGCAGCATGCACGGCCGCTTGCTCGTGCCGCACCAGCACGTGGCGCACGGCTTCTTGTTTGTACAGGGCATCGTAAATATAAAGCGCTGCCCCGCCAGGGTAGCCCCATACCTGCTGAACGCCTTCGGCCTCTAAACACTTGACGAGAATGTCAGCCCCCATGAGCATGGGCGGCTGCGCACCTTCTTCGGAAGACGCAGCGTGAGTGGCTGCAACGCTATTGATTGGAGTATCCATTGATGAACCTCTGTGATTTTCATGCAAGAAAAACCGCGGGTGCTCCTCCGTCACGCCCTTGTGAGGCGCCTTTGGAACTTGAGGCCACTGCCATGGGCGATACCAACTTGCCTGCAAGCTGCACCGGACAGTGACCCGTTTGCCGTGATGAGAATGCGCCATTATGGCATTGACTATCGCCAAAATGCACGCTGCCGCGGATAAAAATCCACTCTTGTGGCGCCTGCGTGCCTGGACAGGAAGCGCACTGCCGCGTCAAAGCACGTTTTTATCCGCGCGGATTCCCACACAGCGCCTTGTTCAACCAAGGCAATTTGGCATAATTCGCGCACGTCTGGTTGGGGGCGCCAGCAAGCCGCTGGACATGCCCCCTCACCCAGTTGCCCGCGGCCTTGCCTGCCAGCACCCATTTTCTGCACGGCGTGTGCGCTTGACTGGCACACGCTTGCCGTATCTGCCGTATCACTTGACGCCTGAAAAGGATTTTCCATGCCAGCCTACCGTTCCAAAACCTCTACCCACGGCCGCAATATGGCCGGCGCGCGCGCTTTGTGGCGTGCTACCGGTGTGACCGACGAAGATTTCGGCAAACCGATTATTGCCATTGCCAACTCGTTTACCCAATTCGTACCCGGCCATGTGCATCTGCACGATTTGGGCCAAATGGTGGCGCGCGAGATTGAAAAAGCCGGCGGTTTGGCCAAAGAGTTCAACACCATCGCGGTGGACGACGGCATTGCGATGGGGCACAGCGGTATGCTGTATTCGCTGCCCAGCCGCGATTTGATTGCCGATAGCGTGGAATACATGGTGAACGCTCACTGCGCCGACGCGCTGGTGTGCATTTCCAACTGCGACAAAATCACTCCGGGCATGCTGATGGCCGCCATGCGCCTGAACATTCCCACCGTATTTGTGTCGGGCGGCCCGATGGAAGCGGGCAAAGTGATCGGCATCGCCAATATCGTGGACGAGCGCAAGCTGGATTTGGTGGACGCGATGGTGGATGCCGCCAACGATCAGGTGTCGGACGAAGCAGTGGCGGCGGTAGAGCGTTCCGCCTGCCCGACCTGCGGCTCTTGCTCGGGCATGTTTACCGCCAACTCAATGAACTGCCTCACTGAAGCCTTGGGCTTGTCGCTGCCGGGCAACGGCTCGCTGCTGGCCACCCACGCCGGCCGCAAAGAATTGTTCCTCGAAGCCGGTCGTTTGATTGTGGAAATCACCAAGCGTTATTACGAACAAGACGACGCCAGCGTATTGCCGCGCAATATTGCCACCAAAGCCGCATTTGAAAACGCCATGAGTTTAGACGTAGCAATGGGCGGTTCCACCAACACTGTATTGCAC
>JAGOGU010000137.1 GCA_017996515.1 Allobrachymonas sp. | reverse complement strand
CAACGTACCCATCCCATGTTTGCGCCTGGCACAAGCTGCGCATAGCGTAAGCACTGATTGCGCGTACGTCTGGCAGCGGTCTGGTACGGATGTTTACAGGTATTTTTTGTTTAGAATGAGTAGTTTCGACGCGTCACGCTGTGCTTTTTTGTGAGCAGGCGATAAAATGCGTGGAAATTCATGGATTTGAATTGCTTTTTTAACTTTTTTTCAGGATTTTTCATGGCTATCGAACGCACCCTTTCCATCATCAAACCCGACGCAGTTGCCAAGAACGTGATCGGCCAAATCTACTCCCGCTTCGAGGGTGCTGGCCTGAAAATCGTTGCTTCCAAAATGGCGCATCTGTCGCGCCGCGAAGCCGAACAGTTCTACGCCGTGCACAAAGAGCGCCCTTTCTTCAAGGATCTGGTGGACTTCATGGTCTCCGGCCCAGTAATGATTCAAGTGCTGGAAGGCGAAGGCGCCATTGCCAAAAACCGTGAACTGATGGGTGCAACCGACCCCAAAAAAGCCGACAAAGGCACCATCCGCGCCGACTTTGCCGACAGCATCGACGCTAACGCCGTACACGGCTCTGACGCACCTGAAACTGCCGCCGTGGAAGTTGCCTTCTTCTTCCCCGGCATGCACGTTTTCTCGCGCTAAGCATTCACTGCCGGATTGCTTGCATGACAGCCACGCGCACCAATTTGCTGGGCCTTGATTTGGAAGGCCTGGTGCAATGGTGTGCGCAGCTGGGCGAAAAACGCTTTCGCGCCACCCAGCTTTATCGCTGGATTCACCAAAAAGGCGTGTCTGATTTCTCCCAAATGAGCGATCTTGCCAAGTCGCTGCGCGAAAAACTGGCTGCGCATGCTGTTGTGCAAGCCTTGCCCGTCATCCAGCAGCATATGTCTGCCGATGGCACGATCAAATGGCTGTTTGACGTGGGCGACGGTAATGCGGTCGAAGCCGTTTTCATCCCCGAATACAGCGACGCAGGCGAAAAACAATCCCCGTCACCTGCTTCGCCGCTTGATCGCGGCACGTTGTGCATTTCTTCGCAAGCGGGTTGCGCCGTCAATTGCCGTTTTTGCTCCACAGGGCATCAGGGCTTCAATCGCAACCTCACCACCAGCGAAATTGTGGCGCAGCTTTGGTTTGCCGAACACTTCTTGCGCCGCCACCTGCAAACCGAAGAGCGTGTCATCTCCAACGTGGTCATGATGGGCATGGGCGAGCCGCTGCAAAACTACGGTGAAGTGATCCCTGCGCTCAAAACCATGCTGGATGACCACGCCTATGGCCTGTCGCGGCGGCGCGTAACCGTCTCCACCTCGGGTGTCGTGTCGCGCATCGACAAACTGGCGCAAGACTGCCCCGTGGCGCTGGCCGTATCCCTGCACGCCAGCAACGACACCCTGCGCGATGTGCTGGTGCCGTTGAACAAAAAATACCCCTTGGCCGAACTCATGGAAGCGTGCCAACGCTATTTGCAATACGCGCCCAGAGATTTCATCACGTTTGAATACGTGATGCTGGACGGTGTCAATGACCAGCCGCAACACGCGCGCGAGTTGATCGACCTTGTTCGCAGCAGCGGCAAAGGCGCCTGGTGCAAGTTCAATTTGATACCGTTCAACCCTTTCCCTCAATCGGAGCTGAAACGCTCACCCCAAGCCGCAGTGCAGGCATTCAGCAAAATCCTGAATGATGCAGGCATCGTGACGACCGTGCGCAAAACACGGGGCGATGACATTGACGCCGCCTGCGGCCAATTGGCCGGTGAAGTGAAAGATCGTACCCGCGTGGAAAAACGCATCGTTCTGCAACGCCAGGCTTTTGATTCGTTGCAGGCAGACCGAAAGGAAAATCAGCATGCCTAAGCTCTTCCCTCGCCTTCCATGCCGATTCAGTGCCATGGCTGCCTCTGCGGCACTGGCTGGCCTCACCGTTTTGGCCGGTTGCGCCAACATGCCAAGTGGCAGCGGCGCCGCTTCAGCGGGCGAAATCATGACGTCATCCGACATGACTGATGCGCGCCGTCGTGCCATCATTCGCCTGCAATTGGCCGCCGGGTATCTGGAACGTGGCCAGCTCGAAGTGGCTTTGGATGAAACCAAGCGCGCGCAGGTGGCCGACCCCAGCTTCTCCACAGTGTTTGACCTGCGTGGCCTGATCTACGCACAATTGGGCGACAAAGCGCTGGCAGAAGACAGCTTCCGCCGTGCGCTGGCGCTCAACAGCCGCGATGGCAGCGCGCAGCACAATCTGGCCTATGTGCTGTGTGAACAGAAAAAATTTGATCAGGCCAGACGCTTTTTTGAAGCGGCCATCAACAACCCCATGTACCAAGACAAGGACAGAACCCGCATTGCGCAAGCCGTTTGTGAAATTCAAGGCGGCCAGGTCGCCGCGGGCGAGGCCTTGCTGCTTTCCGCCTACGAAGAAGGCAGCCGCAGCCCCATGATTGCAAATGCCTTGGCGCAAGTCTATTTCGACCGCCAAGACTACCGCAAAGCCGCCATGTACGCCAGCCAAGCGAATGTGCGCAACAGCGGTACGCCGGCTTCGCTATGGCTGGCAATCAAAATCGAACAGCGTTTAGGCAATCAAAGCGGCGCCATGCGTTATGCGCGCCAGTTGCGTGAAAACTTCCCCAACTCACGAGAAATGCAGTTGTACGACCGCGGTGCGTGGAACAATTGAACGAATGCAAGCAAGAGGACCCCTCCATGGACGCTGATAACCACACATCTTCTTCCGAGACCGAACAGGAACAGGAAACAACTCCTGCAGCAATTGCCGGAGCCCCCAGTGCAGGCGCCCTGCTGCGCGCTTATCGCGAAGAAGCCGGCATGGAGCAGGAAACGCTTGCTGCGGCACTCAAAATCAATGCGCAAAAGCTGCAAGCGCTGGAGTCAGACGACTACTCGGTGTTGCCTGCCCTGTATTTTGCGCGCGGCCTGGCTGCCAATATCTGCCGCCACCTGAAAAGAGACCCGGCTCCCGTTCTGGCCAGAATGCCCGACGAAAAGCTCCATATTCCCGCCGCAGAAAAAACGGACACCACGCCTATGCAGCCCATGGTGCCCGTAAGCATTGGCACCAGTTCCAGCAATAATCTTCTCAAATGGATCATCGCCGCTGCGGTATTGTTGGCGCTGATTGTGGGTGCCGTATTCGCCATTCCTGCGATCCGCGCCCGACTGGCCGGCTCGACTCATCAAACCAGCAGTGCCGCAGACAATGCCACGACCGCTCCTTCCGGCACCACGCCCAATGCTTCCTCGGCCACATTGACGGCTGCTCCCACTCCTGCCGCCGCACCATTGACCTTGCAACCGGCAGCTGTCGAGCCTGCCGTACCGGCCAGCGCCGCGGCGAATGCCAGCCATGCGCTGCAACTGCATGCCAGTGGCAACGCCTGGGTGAAAATCAGTTCCACCACAGGTAAAACCTTGTTTGAAGGCAACCTCAAGGCAGGTGATCAGCAATCGCTTGACATTGCCGAATATCCGGTGCGCGTGGTCATTGGCAAAGCAGAAAACGTGCAGGTGATCGATCGCGGGCAACCCTTTGACCTGGCCAGCGTAGCGGCTCGAGGCACTGCGCGCTTCGAACTCAAGCCTTGATGGATAGAAAGCCTTGGTGCATGCAAGCCGAAGCCGCAACACCCATTCCCATTTCCGCTCCGCGCAAGCATTCCACTCTGCAAGCCGTGGTTCGACATGGCGCGCACAGCGTCACCATCGGGGGCGACAGCCCGGTGCGCGTGCAGTCCATGACCAATACCGACACGACTGACGCCATTGGCACGGCTATTCAGGTCAAGGAATTGGCGCTGGCAGGCTCCGAGCTGGTACGCATCACCGTCAATACGCCTGAAGCTGCACAGGCCGTGCCCTACATCCGCGAGCAGCTTGACCGCATGGACATTGCCGTGCCGTTGATCGGCGATTTTCATTACAACGGCCATCGGCTGTTGACGGAATTTCCCGATTGCGCCCAGGCTTTGTCCAAATACCGCATCAACCCCGGCAACGTGGGCAAAGGCGACAAGAAAGACAAGCAATTCGCCCAAATGATTGAGGCCGCCTTGCGTTGGGACAAACCGGTGCGCATTGGCGTCAATTGGGGCAGCCTCGACCAGGATTTGCTGGCCGACCTGATGGATGCCAATAACGCACGCAGCACCCCCTGGAGCGCCCAGCAAGTCATGTACGAGGCGCTGATCACCTCTGCCATCGGCTCGGCCGATCGCGCGGCGGAACTAGGCATGCCCAAAGGGCAGATTCTGCTGTCATGCAAGGTCAGCGGCGTGCAAGACCTGATTGCCGTATACCGCGCCTTGGCGCAACGTTGCAACTATCCCCTGCATCTGGGGCTGACAGAAGCAGGCATGGGCACCAAAGGCACTGTGGCTTCTGCCGCTGCGCTTTCGGTGCTGCTGCAAGAAGGCATTGGTGACACCATTCGCGTCAGCCTCACACCGCAGCCTGGCGAATCGCGCACACAGGAAGTGGTGGTGGCG
>JAGOGU010000015.1 GCA_017996515.1 Allobrachymonas sp. | reverse complement strand
CCCCTGCAAGAGTGGGAGCAGCAGACGTCCACACGAAACCCCTGACCCTTCTTTTTTGGAAAGGAAGCACACCATGACGCACCTCGTTCTACGCCCTTTTTTGCGCCCCGCTTTACGCCGCATGCTGGCTTGCACCTTGTTTGCGTTGCCCTTGCTGCACGCCCAGGCACAACCTACGGCGCCCGCCTCGGCAGCAAGCGCCCATCTGGATGCAGAGCACGACGCGCTGCGCGCCCTCAAAACCGATATGGCCCAGGCTATCTCCAAGCCCGACTTTGATGCCGTTGGGCAGTTGCTGCACCCGTCGTTCGTCGCCACCGTCAACACCCAAGACAGCTTCAATGGCTTGCCTGCGCTCAAACAGTATTACGACGACTTGTTCACCCGCAGCACCTTGCGCATGAACAAAATCTCCATCCAGCCAGAGGCCGATGAGCTTTCGCAAATTTATACCGGCACATTTGCCATCACGCGCGGCACAACCCATGAACATTACGAACTGGCCGACGGCCGCCAGTTCGATATGCAGGGGCGGTGGACGGCCACCTCCATCCAGCAACCTGACGGCAGCTGGAAGCTGCTGGCGGTGCACATGGGCGTGAATTTTCTGGACAACCCCGTCATCAACGCCATTGAGCGCAGCATCACCTGGTTTGCTGCGGGCGGCGCAGCCGTTGGGTTGATATTGGGCTTCGCGCTGGGCTGGCTGGTCAAGCGCCCGAAGCGGGCGGCTTAATTTTTCGCGCCGAACCACTTGGCAAGGGCCAAGCGCGGCGCACGCCCCACGCCAGCAACAACCCGCTGACCACGTCTAGCAGATGGTGTTGGTGGGTGAGCAACGTGGACGCGCAGAGCACCAGCAACCAGATGGCAAAAATCGGGGTGACATGGCGGCAGTGGGCCTGCTCTGCACAAGCCCACAAAATCAGGGCGCTGAAAACCACATGCAAAGACGGCACCAGATTGGACGGCGCATCTACCACATGCAGCACCTGATACATATGGCCGTAAAAGCCCGCCAGCGATTCAGGGGCGTAGCCATTGCGCCCCGGCACCAGCACAAAAGCTGCCCCTGCCAGCAACAAGCACACGGTTGATTGCCGGGACAACACCTTCAGCTGCTCCGGCGTCAAAACCAGCAACGGCAAAACGAACAACATATACAAGCTGAGATAGGGCCAGATCATCCATGGCACCAAAGGAATGGCCCGCTCCCATGGCAAGTACAAGGCATACAGGCGCGGCGCATGATGCGCGGCCCAGTACCCAGCCCCACCGTACACCGGGAAAAAGAGCAGACAAAAACACACGAGAAAGCGTGCATACGCTTTCACTCGCTTGCCATCCATGGAAAAGCCCAACATCCACCACCACATCACATCCATTGCACTTTGCAGATGATACAAAGCCACACGCCCTCTCGCCGCTTGGGCAAAAGCAGCAAGCGCCTCAACGCCAACACGACATCCATGCGATACCCGCTCGGCCACTCACACCATCGGCCTGAAAAGGGTGGGAAACATGCCCAGGCTACCACCGCGTGATCTACACGCGCTACACGCGTACACACGAAAAAATGGGCGCAGGCTCTAAATAGGCACAGAGCAGCAGATAATGCCACCCGTTTCTTCACTTCTTTCGCCTAGCCCGTCTGCTGGATGGGTGGCAAGGCCGATCCCAACATGACCTTTCTGGCCATCGATATTGGCAACACCCGCCTGAAGTGGGCCTGCTACAACAAACCGCAGCCCGGCGCGCACATGCTGGCGCACGACGCGCATTTTCTGGAGCAGATCGACACCCTGGCCGACACGGCGTGGAAAAATCTCGCACCGCCCACCTGCATGCTGGGCTGCGTGGTAGCGGGCGATGCGCTCAAACACCGCATCGAAGAGCAGATGGAAATTTGGCCCGATCTGCAACCGCGCTGGGTGGTGGCCCGCAGCGAAGGTGCGGGCCTGCTCAATGGCTACGATATTCCCGACCGCTTGGGCGCAGATCGCTGGGTCGCCATGATCGGCGCCCGCCGCCACATGCTGCAAGCCACTGCCGGCACGGCACCCAGCCCGCTGGTGGTTGTCATGGTGGGCACGGCCGTGACGATTGAAGCCATTGATGCACACGGCAAATTTCTGGGCGGATACATCCTGCCCGGCCACGGCATCATGCTGCACGCGCTGGAAATCGGCACAGCCGGCCTGCAACATCTGCCAACGGGGCAGGTGACACCGTTTCCCACCAATACCAGCGACGCCCTGACCAGCGGCGGCACCTTTGCCCTGGTTGGCGCCGTGCAGCGCATGGTGCGCCATGTGCATGCCCATTGTGGCGCTGCTCCCATGTGCCTGATGACGGGTGGCGCAGGCTGGAAGTTGGCTCCGTATATGGAAACGCCGTTCGAATTGGTGGAATCGCTGATTTTTGACGGCCTGCTGGTGCTGGCGGCGGAACAGGGGCTGTAAAGCCGCGCGCTGCGCCACAGGCTCACAGCCGCAGACACTGCCCGCTCCGCCCTAATAAGCCAAAATTTCTCAGGGCTTTTTTAAGCCCTTATTCCCCTTTGATGCGCAAAGCGCATGCATACAGATCATTGCGCGCAGCGCCTGTGATCTCGGCCGCCAATTTGACTGCGGCCTTGGTGGGCAACTCTTGCAACAGCAGGCGCAGCACCCTTTCCTGCTCTGGCTGCAAATGGGCCTCCGCCGCCGCGGTTGGCCGCAGGGGATGCAGCACCACCACAAATTCCCCCTTGCTGTGCTCAGGCGCGGCCTGCATCCACGCAGGCAGTTCAGCCGCAGGCAGGGTCACGATGCTTTCAAACTGTTTGGTCAGCTCACGCGCCAGCGTCACGGTGCGATCGCCGCAAGCCGCCAATTCGGCACACAACGCAGTGATACGGTGCGGCGCCTCCAACAGCACCACGGTGCGGCGCTCCGCCTGCAAGGCCTGCAACGCTTGCTGGCGCTCGCGCCCCTTGGCAGGCAAAAAACCTGCAAACACCCAGCCACCGTCCACCCCAGCCACGCCGCTGGCGGCTTCTACCGTATCCGCCCCGCTGGCACTCAAGGCAGCAATCACACTGCTGGCACCGGGAATCGGCATCACGCGCAAACCCGCCGCTTGCACCGCCTGCACCAGGCGTGCCCCGGGGTCGCTGATGGCGGGCGTGCCCGCATCGCTCACATAGGCCACCCGCTGCCCTTGCTGCAGCCGCTGCACCACATGCTGTGCGGCCTGTTGTTCGTTATGCTGGTGCAGGGCCAACAATTCGCCGGATGGGCGCTGCATCCCCCAGGCACGCAGCAGCGCCTGCGTGTGGCGGGTGTCTTCGCAGGCCAATACATCGGCCATATGCAGCACATGCAAGGCGCGCAGGCTGATGTCGGCCAGGTTGCCGATGGGCGTGGCCACCAGATACAGGCAGCCTTGCGGATAAGATTGATTGCCAGCCACCGCCGCTGCCACCTGCAGGGCATTGCTCAAGCCAGTCTGGGAGGGCATATTCACCAATGGGTTTCTTTCGACGTATCAATCAATTCATTGCCCCCGAACGCCGCGCCAACCCGCAGCAGGCAGCGTCTGCGCCAAAGGATGCGCTTGCCCGCCAAACGGCCAGCCGCAAACAAGCGGGCGATGCGGCCGAGGCCGCTGCCATTGCCTGGCTGCAGCAACAGGGCCTGACCCTGCTGGAGCGCAACTACCAAACACCCGGGCGCGGCGGCGGAGAAATTGATGCCATTATGCGCGCAGCCGATGGCACCCTGGTTTTTGTGGAAGTGCGCCTGCGCTCGGGCAGCAGCCACGGCGGCGCGGCCGCCAGCGTAGGAGGCTTGAAACAGCGCCGCATCATCCACGCCGCGCAACACTATCTGCAACAGCTCGAGCACCTGCCCGCCTGCCGCTTCGACGTGATGGCCTGCGACCAGCCTGGCCCGCCTTGGCACTGGACATGGCTGGTGGCCGCTTTTGATGCAGCTTGATACAGAGGCAGGCTTGCACGGCCTATCGCTGTCTGTATCATCACGCTGTTTGCAAGCGATTCTTTCCGTTTACCATTAGTGGTCAATTGCACACGCGGTTGGCCGCAGTTTTCAAGGAGTTTTGCCATGCTTTTGTCTTTTTCCGCTTCCCGTTCTGCAACGCCCCGTCGTTGGCCTGCCCTGCTGCGCACCGTGGTGTTGAGTGGCGTGTTGGCCGGCAGCCTGAGCGCCTGTGTTCCGCTGATGGTTACCGGCGTTGTCGGTGGCTTGCTGCTGGCGACCGATCGCCGCAGCTCGGGCGCCCAGCTGGACGACGAAGCCATCGAAATGCGCGGCAGCAGCCGTATCAGCACCGCGTTGCAAAATCGCGGTTCGGTTAGCGTGACCAGCTACAACCGCGTGGTGCTACTGACCGGCCAGGTCTTTACACAGGCTGATCGTGATCTGGTTGAAAACACCGCCCGAACACTGCCCAATGCACGCTACATCGTGAATGAAGTGAGTGTGGGCAACCTTGCCGCCAGCACGCCGAACGACGCCTTGACCAGCGCGCGCGTGAAAACCGCGCTGGTAGGCAGCCGCAACGTGCGA
The DNA here is from genome assembly GCA_017996515.1 of Allobrachymonas sp. Taxonomy (GTDB): domain Bacteria; phylum Pseudomonadota; class Gammaproteobacteria; order Burkholderiales; family Burkholderiaceae_C; genus Brachymonas. Next base: position 11,084 of record JAGOGU010000015.1, on the reverse strand, counting down.
TCCAATGCCGTCAAAGTCACCACGGAAAACGGCGTGGTTTACCTCATGGGCATCGTCACGCAACAAGAGAGCGATCGCGCGGCTGCTGTTGCCAGCGGTGTCAGTGGCGTGCAGAAAGTCGTCAAGGTATTCGAGATCGTGGGCGATGCAGCCATTAACAACTCTTTGCCCATGAATGCTGTGCCAACCCATGCCACACCGGTAGCGCCTGCGGCTCCTTACCCGTCGAACGTGCCCGCCAATCCACAACTGATTCCAGTTGCGCCTGCAACACCCACTGCGCCTGGCAGCACGACGCCATAAGCGACCACCAACCCTTTGGTCGCATGGACGTGACCTGCCACGCATGAAAAAACCGCTGCATGTTTCCCATGCAGCGGTTTTTTGTTGGTTTCAAGCATGCTTCAGGCAAAGCACATGCATCACATACGATGGAAAGTCGCCTTGCCGGTTTCTTTTTCCCAACGGGACTTGCAGTTGACACAATGCGAAGTCTGCGGCTCCAGTTGCAGCCGGGCAAATCCAATGTCTTCTCCACACTCGTCGCACAGCCCGTATGTGCCCGCTGCGATACGATCCAAGGCAACCTGGATTCGGTTCAAATCAAACACACCCAAGTCGCTCAAGGCCATATCTACTTCGCGATCCGAGTTGCGCTGGGGCGCATCATCGCCGTCTTGCAAAAGAACCGTGCGCGCATGTTCGGCACGTGTTTTACCCTCGTGTGCCTCCTCCAGCCTCTGCTCGATATCGGCCTTGCGCTGCAACAATACGGCCTGCAATTCGGCCAACTGAGCCGCGTTCAAACGGGTGGACATGAAAACTCCTCCTGCCGTAACGGCAATAAAACAGTAAATGACAGAGTAATAGTTTAGAGCTTATTCGCTCTCTTTTCGAGAACGCGGACAAGCTTTGATTGTCCTGTACCTGAGCCTTGCAGGCAAGCCTTTGCGCTGCAAAATGGCTATCCCCCCATTTGGCCCGCTACTGCGCAACTTGTTTAAAATTTAAGCAAGTACAATGTCGCGCTTTTGTCCTTTTCCGCCTCATGCAAATCGGTCATTTCTTTCCTGAAAACGCGCTGTTTGTCGCCCCTATGGCAGGGGTGACGGATCGGCCGTTTCGGCAGCTGTGCCGCCGCTTTGGAGCAGGCTATGCCGTCAGCGAAATGGTGACTTCCCGCCGCGATTTGTGGCACAGCCTGAAAACCTCGCGCCGCACCGATCATGCAGGCGAACCCGGCCCCATCGCCGTGCAGATTGCAGGCGTCGACCCCACTGAGATGGCCGAAGCCGCCCGCTACAACATCGATCGGGGCGCGCAAATCATCGATATCAACATGGGCTGCCCGGCCAAAAAAGTGTGCAAAAAATGGGCCGGCTCGGCCTTGATGCAAAACGAAACGCTGGCCTTGCAGATCATCGAAGCCGTTGTCGCAGCTTGCCTGCCGCAGCGGGTGCCCGTTACGCTGAAGATGCGCACCGGCTGGTCTGCGCAATGCCGCAATGCTGTGCAACTGGCACAAAAAGCCGAAAGCGCCGGCGTTGCCATGCTGGCCATACACGGGCGCACACGCGAGCAGGGCTACAAAGCCTTGGCCGAGTACGACACCATTGCGGCGGTCAAAGCCGCCGTTGGCATTCCGGTCGTTGCCAATGGCGATATTGACAGCCCGCAGAAAGCAGCCGCTGTGCGCGCTGCCACTGGCGCCGATGCGTTGATGATTGGCCGCGCCGCCATGGGCCGCCCTTGGCTGTTTCGCGAAATTGCCCATTATTTGCAAACCGGCGAACTGCTGCCGCCGCCCACAGTGGCCGAGGCGCACGCCGCCTTGCAGCACCATTTGCAAGACCATTACGCCCTGTATGGCGAATACACCGGCGTGCGCAGCGCACGCAAGCACATCGGCTGGTATGCGGCCAGTTTGCCCGGTGGCGACGCCCTGCGCCAACACATCAACGGCACCGAATCGGCCGATGCGCAAATGCGGGCCATTGATGCCTTTTTTGCCCGCCTGCAAGCCGAACATATGCGCCTGCCCACACTAACGCCCACTGAAGATACTGCAGATGCCGATCAGGCTGACTTACTGGCCGCTTGAGCAGCACGGATTCCATTTTTTCCTGATAACCACAACGAGAACCTTTCATGTCCAAAGAACAACTACAAGCCTGCATCCACAAAAATCTGGAAACGTACCTGAACGACCTGCAAGGACAAGAGCCTTCGGGCATGTACGACATGCTGCTGCGCGTGGTAGAAAAGCCCCTGCTGGAATTGGTGATGCAGCGCACGCGCGGCAACCAGAGCAAAGCCGCCCAATGGCTGGGCATCAACCGCAACACCCTGCGCAAGCTGCTGCTGCAACACGGGCTGCTGTCGCCCGGCGGCGAACGTACCGGATAAGCCGCAGGCTCGCAACCATGCGCCCACTCGCCTTTTGCCTCCTATCTGTTATTCATCCGAATACTGCTCCTTTCTGAATCTGCCTGACTTACCCCTCCCCGCAAAAAGGAACTGCCATGCCTCAGCTTACCGCCCTGCTCTCCGTCTCTGACAAAACCGGCATCGTCGAACTGGCCCAAGACCTGCATGCCTTGGGCGTGCGGCTGCTCTCGACCGGCGGAACGGCCAAGCTGCTGGCCGACAGTGGCCTGCCTGTCACCGAGGTGGCCGACCATACCGGCTTCCCCGAAATGCTCGACGGCCGCGTCAAAACCCTGCACCCCAAAATCCACGGCGGCCTGCTGGCGCGGCGCGATCTGCCCGAGCACGTCGCGGCGCTCAACACGCACGACATTGCCACCATCGACATTTTGTGCGTGAACCTCTACCCCTTTGAAGCCACCGTAGCCAAGCCCGGCTGCACGCTGGCTGATGCCATCGAAAACATCGACATTGGCGGCCCGGCCATGGTGCGCTCTGGCGCCAAGAACTGGAAAGACGTGGCCGTGCTGACCGATGCCAGCCAATACGACAAGGTGGTAACAGAACTCAAAATCAGCGGCAGCGTCAGCCTGGCAACGAAATTTGCGTTGTCGGTGGCCGCATTCAACCGCATCGCGCAATACGACGCCGCCATCAGCGACTATCTGTCCTCCATCGTCTTTGACGAAGCGCAGATCAACGGCACGCCCGAGCGCGCCCTGTTCCCTGCGCAAAGCAACGGCATGTTTGTCAAGGTGCAAGACTTGCGCTACGGAGAAAACGCCCACCAGCACGCTGCGCTGTACCGTGACCTGCACCCTGCGCCCGGCAGCATCGTGACCGGCCAGCAACTGCAAGGCAAAGAGCTGAGCTACAACAACATTGCCGACGCCGATGCGGCCTGGGAATGCGTCAAGCAGTTCGACGCGCCGGCCTGCGTCATCGTCAAGCACGCCAACCCCTGCGGCGTGGCCGTGGGCAAAGACGCCACCGAGGCGTATGCCAAAGCCTTCCAGACCGACCCTACCAGCGCCTTCGGCGGCATCATCGCACTCAACCGCCCGCTGGATGGCGCTGCCGCCGCGCTGATCGTCAAACAGTTTGTCGAAGTGTTGATGGCGCCCGATTTCACGCCCGAGGCGCTGGAGATTTTCAAACCCAAGACCAATGTGCGCCTGATGAAAATCGCCCTGCCGCCCGGCGGCGACCGCCCCTGGGACAAAGGCCAAAACGCCATGGACGCCAAGCGCATCGGCTCGGGCCTGTTGCTGCAAACGGCCGACAACCACGAACTGGCGCTGAACGACCTGAAAGTCGTTACCCACAAGCAGCCTACGCCCGAGCAAATGCAGGATCTGCTCTTTGCCTGGAAAGTAGCCAAATTCGTCAAAAGCAATGCCATCGTGTTCTGCCAAAACGGCATGACCATGGGCGTAGGCGCAGGCCAGATGAGCCGACTGGACTCGGCCCGCATTGCCAGCATCAAGGCCGAACACGCCCAACTGAGCCTGCAAGGCACGGCGGTGGCCAGCGATGCCTTCTTCCCCTTCCGCGACGGGTTGGATGTGGTAATTGACCACGGCGCCACCTGTGTCATCCAACCCGGTGGCAGCATGCGCGACCAGGAAGTAATCGACGCCGCCAACGAACGCGGCGTCGCCATGGTGTTTTCCGGCGTGCGACATTTCCGCCACTGATTTGCGCTACTGACTGCTTCGGCAATCTGCCCCTTCCCCAATGGTGACAAGGACTGATTTTCATCAAAAAATCCCTTCCCGCTCGCGCGGGGGAAGGTTGGTTAGGTTGGGGGTGAAAAGGGCTTTTTGCTCAAGTTATTGTCGATTTCCTTGAACGAATGCAACAGTCCTCAGCCTGCCTCTTTCTCGGCAGTTGTAGAGTGGAAGGGGGTTCACGCATTTCGAGAACCGCTGAAGCCTCCACCATACTGAAACATATCGAAAGCAGTGCATGAGCATGCACCTTTACGGCTCCAGCATGCGCGCCAGTTCGGCGTCTTTTTCTTGCCAAAGACCATTGATCCAGCGTTGCACCCGCGTGCGCGATGCAGGGGGGTGGCCTTCTTGCGGCAACAGCTCTTGTGGCACAGGCATGGCGCGCACGTGCACGATCACCTCCTTGAGCCTGCCCGCCATCACATCGACAAAAGTCGGCACGCCCTGCGGGTAAGCAATCGTTACATCCAGCAAGCTGGCAAAAGTGCTGCCCATGGTTTCGAGCGTGACCGCAATGCCTGCCGCTTTGGGTGGCAGCAGACGGGTATAGGGCGATTTGCTTTCGCGGTGTTTGTCGGCGGTAAAGCGTGTGCCCTCGATGAAGCTGATGACCGAAGTGGGTACGATGCGAAATTTTTCGCAAGCGGCGCGCGCTGTTGCCAAATCTTTTTTGGTATTTTCGCCACCGCTGCGGCGCATGAAAGGAAAATCCAGCGCCCACCAGACGATGCCCAGCAGTGGGATATAGAGCAGCTGCTGCTTGAGAAAAAATTTCAGAAAAGGTATGCGGTTGGTGAACACTTTTTGCAGCACCATAATATCCACCCAGCTTTGGTGGTTTGCTATCACCAGATACCAGTTTTGCCGCTCCAGCCCTTCGGGCAGCTGCACGCGCCAATGCACAGGGTTGACCCAGTCAATCCACCTCTGGCTGCATACGCACCAGGCATCGGCCACCGCCGTCAATGCCTGGCTACACAACACGCGCAAGGACGGGATGGGCAAGAGCTTGAGCACCATGAACGGCAACATCAGACAGAAGATGACGACGATAGTCAACACATAAAAAAGAGCAGAGGCAAGTAATTTGAGAACAGACATGGCTGACCGGCTGGTTATTCTGTTTGCTTGGGCGCACAAGTTCGAACGCACAAATGCGAAACTGTAAAGGATATCGCTCGGCATTCCAATCGGCTGCGATGAATCCATGAGCTATTTGTATGGAGATTGGCCAAGCAACAGCCGTTCGTCTCATCCCATCACACTGACCGCGCCCATTCCCGCATCCGGCCAGGTCGCAGTTTGGAATGAATTTTCGCCCCCCCATTTCTTCAGCAATATGCTCCTTCCCTCACTGGAAATGAAAGAGCAGATCCAGTCTTTGATGGCCCCAACATAAGCAGTTTCTTCCCCCGCGTGCTGGGGAAGAGGAGAGGGCCATTGGCTACGAAATCGACCTGCCAGACCTTGTTTCAAGCCCATTTCGCCAATCCGCCAAACGATCCCGGATCCCTGAACAGCGCCCCCATGCATGAGGCACGCCACACAAGCCGTTCAGGTCAGGCCAATGCCTCGCGCAACGCCTGCTCGGCATGGGCCAGGGTTTCATCCACATCGGCATCGGTATGCGCCGCGCTGACAAAACCCGCTTCGTACAGGGCGGGCGCCATATAGACCCCGCGTTGCAGCAAGCCGTGAAAGAAGCGGTTGAAGCGCCCGGCATCCGTTTGCATGACCTGTTGGTAGTGCTGTGGCAATTGCGGCAGCAGAAAGAAGCCGAACATGCCTCCTTCACTATCGGCGGCAAAGGGCACGCCCTGCGCACCAGCCACGGCTTGCAGCCCTTGCACCAGGCGGCGGGTGCGCTGCGCCAGTTGTTCATAAAAACCGGGCTTTTGTATTTCGCGCAAAGTGGCCAGCCCGCAGGCGGTTGCCACGGGGTTACCCGAAAGGGTACCCGCCTGGTACACCGCCCCCAACGGCGAAATGTGCTCCATGATGTTGCGCTTGCCGCCAAACGCCGCCAACGGCATGCCACCGCCGATGACCTTGCCAAGCACGGTCAGGTCGGGCTGCACCCCCAGCAAGGCTTGCGCACCGCCCAGCCCCACGCGAAAGCCCGTCATCACTTCATCCAGAATCAGCAACGCGCCATGCTGTGTGCACAAGGTGCGGCAACGTTGTATGAACGCAGGCGTTGGCCGCACAAAATTCATATTGCCGGCGATGGGCTCGATAATCAGGCACGCAATATCCGCCCCGTGCAAGGCAAAGGTCTGCTCCAGCTGCTCCACATTGTTGTATTCCAGCACCAGCGTGTGCTGCACCACTTCGGGCGCTACGCCAGCGCTGGTTGCCGTGCCCAAAGTGGCCAGCCCCGACCCCGCCTTGACCAAAAGAGCATCGGCATGGCCGTGGTAGCACCCCTCGAACTTGATGAGCAGTTTGCGCCCCGTTGCCCCTCGCGCCAGCCGAATGGCGCTCATGGCCGCCTCGGTTCCCGAGCTGACCAGCCGCACCATCTCGATGCTGGGCATCAGCCGGGTGATGGCTTCTGCCAATTCGATTTCGCGCTCAGTCGGCGCACCGAATGAAAAACCTTCTTGCACCGCTTGCTGCACGGCTTCCAGCACGGCGGGGTGCCCGTGCCCCAGAATCATCGGCCCCCAGGAGCCGATGTAATCGATATAGCGCTGCCCGGCAGCGTCCCATATATAGGCGCCCTGCGCTTTTTGAATGAATCGGGGCGTGCCCCCTACAGCGCGGAAAGCCCGCACGGGCGAATTCACTCCCCCGGGAATGACTTTCTGGGCGCGCTCAAACAATATGCGGTTGGGATGGTTCGGCGGAAGTGTGAATGGCATGATTGATGTTTGAATGTTTAAAAGCGTATTTAAACCTATTGAAAACAAGACGGCATCTGTTGCTCTATGTTCAAAACTTGCAGCCCACCGCTGACAATTTAGACAACTACGCCAACAACCCATATGTCATCAGTTGAGTTGTTTGCCATTGCCCTCTGGCATATCGGCACGAGCGAGCAGAAAAAGTTGAGGTTTAGGTGGCAAAGATGCATGCTTCCGTAGCCTCCATCGCACGCGCCGTTTTACCAACTTGGCCGTTCGCAAACAAAAATGGATAAATAGTCCACAACTTTGGCAAACTTCTACTTGATTTTTGTAAAAACCAATCCCGTCGCCACACCCCATGTGTAGAATGGTGAGCAGACGTAACAATTTGATGCCTTATCAAAAGTTGATCCATTCACACGGCATACGGGTGCCACAATGGCATTCTTGGGTTTGTGTGTTCAACTGCATCACATAGTTTGTGCGAGCAGGCAGTACGCATGCTGTTGTACTATCCGCGTACGCTATGAGGGAGCATGAGATTGAAAGTACTTGTAATCGACGACAGCAATACCATTCGACGTAGCGCAGAAATTTTTCTGAAACAGGGCGGACACGAAGTGCTGTTGGCAGAAGACGGATTTGATGCCCTCTCCCGCATCAACGACACACATCCCGACATCATTTTCTGCGATATTCTCATGCCGCGGCTCGATGGTTACCAAACTTGCGCCATCATCAAGCGCAACCAGAGATTTGCCCATGTCCCGGTCATCATGCTGTCATCCAAAGACGGCGTATTCGACAAGGCGCGTGGCCGCATTGTGGGATCTGATCAGTACCTGACCAAGCCATTTACCAAGACCGAGCTGCTTGCCGCAGTCGATTCTTTCTCGCCCAAGGAGTAAATCACCATGCCTATTCAGCACGTGCTGATTGTTGACGATTCCAAAACCGAGCAGATGTTCATATCCACCATCGTGCAAAAAAACGGCATGACCGTTGCTTTAGCCAATGATGGCGAAGCGGCTCTGGCCGAACTGGAGCGCCAAAAACCCGATCTGATCCTGATGGATGTCATCATGCCGGGCAAAAACGGCTTTCAGCTCACCCGCCAAATCAGCAAAGACGAGCGCTTTGCCGACATCCCCATCATCATTTGTACCAGCAAAAGCCAGGAAACCGACAAGGTATGGGGCATACGCCAAGGCGCCCGCGCCTACGTCACCAAACCCATCAACCCCAGCGAATTGCTGGAAAAAATCAAGGCTCTCGGCTAAGCGCTCTTGCGCACACAGCACCACGGAACGCAAACATGTCCAAGAAAAAGGCGCTACGCGAACTGCAAGAACGTATTGCCAAGCTACTACAACAAGCCAGCAGCGATACAGGCTTAACTGCCTCTTGGCTGGGCGTGCGTTTGGGTGAACAAAAATTGCTGTTGCCCTTGCAGCAATCTGGCGAAATCTATGCCATGACCGCTGTACAGCCCTTGCCCTATACCAAACCCTGGTTTCTGGGTGTGGCACACCTGCGCGGCAACATTTATGGCGTCATCGAATTAGGTGCTTTTATCCCTTCCACCTCACAAGCAGCTGTTGCGCCACCGATTGATCGTGCCAGATCGAACCTGATCGGCATCAACGATGCGTTTGGTCTGAACGTGGTCTTTCGCGTAGATGGGCTGGAAGGCTTACGCAGCCCCGACGCTTTTACCCGCTCCGAAACGCTGCCGAATGCCCCCGCGCATCTGGGAACTGTCTTTTTCGACGGCAACAACACCGCCTGGCAAGAAGTCCACTTGCAAGCCCTGATACAAGATCCGCAATTTCTCGACATCGCTGCCGTCATGACGCCGACAGAGCATGCCCTCCCGCACTGAGCCGTATTGGAACAAGGTACTGTCCATGAAAGAAACAACCCCAAACAACAATCCGCAAGATCTACTCCTGACAGAAGACCAGCCTGATCACTCCGATACGATTATCAGCAGCGTTCTTCCTGAAGACGGCAACGAAGAAGTGCTTTTCCGCGCTGAAGAGACAACATCGAGTGCGCCCGCACACCCTTCGCTGGACGAACAGCAGTACCTCGAAACCTATCAACAAAAAGACATGCCTGACAGCGTGCACGTTCCGCTGCTGGGAACCAAGCCGGTTGCCACGCATCGGCGTACGTTGTCCATCCTGGTCGTCTTGTTCCTGTTGATACCGATCGGGCTGAATCTGTATTCTCTGCAAACGCTGGACGATTCGCACAAGCAGGCGGCGTTAACCGCTACAGGCGCGCTGCAACTGAATGCCGCTCGACTATCTCGCAACACCCACGCCGCCATGGCAGGCAGCGAATCCGCTTTTGCCGAAGTCAAAACAAACTATCAAAACATCAGCAACAGCATGGCACAACTCGGCAACGCGGATCGCAACAGCGTGGCCCTGATTGAGCAAAACCTGGGCAGCAGCCTGGCTCCAGAAGTGGAAACTGTTGTCGCCCAACAAAAAACTCTGCAACCCCTGCTCGCAGCCGCGCGCGACACTTCTTCCGATGCCCGCGCTGTGCAAGAACAGGTCGATGTCCTTAAAAACACCTTGGCACAACGCAATGCGCCTGCCAGTCAAACTCTGGCTGTAGGCGATATCGGTATGCTCGTAGAGCGTCTCGAAAAATCTGCTCAGCAACTTCTGACCGCGCCGAGCGCCACTCAGGAAGTATCCCAGCAGTTGGGTAAAGATCTGACGACCATCGACGCTTTGTTGAAAACCCTTTCCACAGGTGACAACACATTGGGGGTTGTGCCCCTTCAACCTGGTGAGCAGATCCTCCTGGAAAAGATTGGCCAAGCCTACGCACCGCTCAAAACAAAAATTGCGCCCTTGGCAGCGCACGAGCAAGACTTGCTCGTCTTGCGCCAGGCACATGACCGCATCACGACCGGCGTAGAAAGCGCCATGCCCAACATCATGGCATTAAGCCAACTATTGGGCACTCCACAAAACGTCAATCCTGTCATCCGATGGGGCATTTACGCAGGTACCATCGTTTGCGGTCTGCTTGCCTTGCTCGCTGTATATGGCATCGTTTACATCTCGCGCGCTGATGCGCGCCGGATGCAGATGATGCAACGTTTGTCTGAAGCAGAAAACAGCCGCAACCAGTCTGCCATTTTGCTGCTGATGGACGAACTGCAAAACATTGCAGAAGGCGATCTGACCCGTGATGCTACCGTAACAGAAGAGATTACCGGTGCCATTGCCGACTCGGTCAACAACACGATCGAAGAGTGGCGTGGCTTGATCGGTAACGCACAAAACATGGTGGATAAAGTGGTGCAAACCACAGCCGATGTGGAGTTGACCTCTGCCGTGCTGCAAGAGGCATCCAACGAGCAGTTGCTCTCCATCCGCCATGCAGGGCAGTCCGTTTTGGAAATGGCCAAGCGGATCAACTCCGCCTCTTACCAGGCCAAAGATTCTGCGCTGGTAGCGCTGCGGGCACGCCAAGCCGCAGTTGACGGCCACAAAGCCGTGTAAGACTCCATGCACGGTATGAACCTGATCCGCGACCAGATTCAGGACACCGCCAAACGGATCAAGCGGCTGGGTGAATCGTCGCAAGAAATTGGCGAGATCACCGAGCTGATTTCCGACATTACCGAGCAAACCAACGTTCTGGCTTTGAATGCCGCCATTCAAGCGGCTTCTGCTGGCGACGCGGGGCGCGGCTTCTCTGTCGTGGCGGAAGAGGTGCAGCGCTTGGCCGAACGCTCTGCCGAGGCTACCCGACAGATCTCTGTACTGGTTAAAACCATTCAAAGCGACACCCACGACGCCATTGCCGCCATGGAGCGCTCTACCCAGGAAGTGGTGCACGGTGCGCAACTTTCAGATAATGCGGGTAAGGCACTGGAAGAAATCGACCGCGTATCCAACAACCTGTCGGATCTGATTCAGCAAATTTCTGCCACTACCAGTGAAGAAGCCAACCAGGCCGGTTTGGTTGCCAACAACATTCAGGAAATCTTCTCGGTTACCGAGCAGGCTACTGAGGGCACCCGCACAACGGATCAGACCGTACG
>JAGOGU010000136.1 GCA_017996515.1 Allobrachymonas sp. | reverse complement strand
GGGCATGAGGATGTTGTAGGCGGCAAAGGTGAAGCGGTGCTGCAGGGCAAAGTCCACCGTGGCGGCAATGCTTTCGGGGGTGTCGTGGTCATACCCCAGGGTGAATGCCGCCCAGGTTTGCAGGCCGTGCTCGCGCAGCACGGCCACTTCGCGCGCATAGTTGGCGTGTTTGCCCAGATTGGGTGATTTGCGCGCGCTGCGCAGGCTCTCGGGCGTGATGGATTCAAACCCCATCACATGTCCCCAGCAGCCGCTGCGCTCCATCAGGCGCATCAGCTCGGGGTCGCGCGTCACATCCAGGCTGGCCTGGCTGATCCAATGGACGTTGAGTGGGATGAGTGCATGGCACAGTTCTTTGAGGGCGGCACGGTCGGAGGCGATGTTGTCATCCACAAAAAACAGAAAGTGCCGGTTTTGCGCGGTGATTTCTTTGACGACTTCGTCGATGCGGCGCAGGTAGTGGCGCTTGCCAAAGTATTGGCTCACGGCGCAAAAGTTGCAGGCAAAACGGCAGCCGCGCGAAAACTGCATCAGCGTAATGGGTAGGTAGCCCTTGCCTGCAAACAGGTCGCGCCGAGGAATGACGCCGCCCATTTGTGCTACGCCTGCAGGCGCGTCGTAACGTGGGCGCAGCTTGCCTTGTCGGGCGTCGGCAATGACTTGCGCCCAGCCGGTTTCGGCATCGCCCACAAAAATGCTGTCGGCGTGCTGCGCGGCTTCTTCGGGCAGCAGCGCCACATGCATGCCGCCCAGAATGACCGGCACGCCGCGCTGGCGGTATTCGGCGGCAATTTCGTAGGCGCGCCGCGCGGTGTAGGTTTCAACCGTGATGGCGACCAGGTCGGTGGGTGTGTCGTACGGAATGGCCTCCATGCGGTCGTCGTGCAGCACCACTTCCACATCGGGCGGCGTCAGCGCTGCCAGCACGCCTAGCATGAGTGGCTCCATGCGGCCTTCGTCCACATACAGGCTGTGCTCGCGTCGGCCAATGGTGGGCTTGATCAGGGTCAGTTTCATGGCGGCGTGCTTCTCCGTTCAGTCGCTGTTCATTCTCTGCTCAATCCCCAAGCGTTCGGCCTTGCTTGCGGTACACCTCGCGCCGCGAGATGATGTTGGCAATGGCGCCTGTGGTCAGGCTGAAAAGGCTGCGGGGTTTTTCTGTGCCCCATACGCGTTTGGCGATTGACGACCAGGCGTAGAACCGTTGCTTGGCGTCAAAGCAGCCTTGCGTCATGTCGTGGGCAGACATGCTGGCGGGCGTGAAAATGGGGTCGCCATAGCGGTAGTGCGGGTCCAGCCACCATTGCGGGGAGATGAGGCGGTTTTCTTGCCGCAGCCGTTCGTACAGGGCAGAGCCAGGCGTGGGCGTGAGTGGATTGAAGTTGGCAATGTCCAGTTCGGCTTCGAGGGCAAAGTCCAGGCTGCGGGCGATGGTGTCGGCCGTGTCGTGGTCGTAGCCAAACACAAAGGTGCCATAAATGCCGATGCCGCGCTGGTGCAGGGCGCGCACCACGTCGCGGTAGCCGCCTGCAACGTGGTTCCAGCCTTTGCCCATTTGCTTGAGGTTGGCGCGTTCCATGCTCTCAAATCCGATCAGCACGTAGCGGCATCCGGCAGCCGCCAGGCGATCCAGCAAGTGCTGGTTGCGCGCCACATCAATGCTGATCTGGCAAGACCAGCGCATGCGCAGCGGGGCAATGGCATCGAGCAGCTGCAGCAGTTGTGCTTCGGTGCTGAACAGGTTGTCGTCCACAAAAAAGAGCAGGCGCTTGCGGTTGAGTTGTTCTAGTTCGGCGCGCACATCGGCTGCCGGGCGCACGCGCACGTGGTGGCCGTAAAAGCGGTGGATGGAGCAAAAATCACAGGCAAAGCGACAACCGCGCCCGTATTGCACCAACTCGACCGGGGCGTAGCGTTTGTTGGCAAAAATGCGCCTGTCCATGGCGTAATCGGCCAGGTCGTGCGTATTGGGGCTGGCATACAGGGCTTGCAAATGGTTGCACTGTGCGTCGTGCAAGAGCTGCGTCCAAACGTCTTCGGCATCGCCCGTAACCAGGGCATCGGCATGGGCGGCGGCTTCTTGCGGCAGCAGGGTGGGGTGGTAGCCGCCCAGCACCACGCGCGTACCTTGGGCGCGCAATTGGTCGGCAATCTGGTAGGCGCGCCGCGCTGTGAAAGTTTCCACGCTGATGGCGACCAGGTCGGCATCGATGCGCTCGGGCATAGGCTCCACGCGGTCGTCGTAAAACACCACCTCATGCCCTGTGCTGCGCCCGGCCAGAATGCCCATGGCCAGCGGCGTCATGGCGTCGCTGGAGCGGTAATTGCCCATATTGGGGCGGATGAGGGCGATTTTCATGATGTGCTCACAAGCTACTCACAGTATCGCCACTTCGGGCTGTGCCACGCGGCCATCCAGTGGCAGGGGGGTATCGGCATGGCTTGCAGCATCGCTCACGGTATACAGGCGGGTGTGGTAGCACCAGGGCTTGAAGCGGGCTTGCAGCTGCGGCAGTTGCGGGTGCCGGGCGTGCAGGCCCAAGGTGACCAAGGGGGTGGCAGCCAGCGCCAATGCGTCTTCTACCAAGGCAAGGATCTTGTCATCCATTTCAGGCGCATAGGCTAAAAAAGCCATGAAGCTGTGCGCCAATGCCTCGCCCGTGCGGGGTAGGGCAGGGCGTTTGGTCAAGTGCGCCCAGGCATTGTGGGCGGGCCGCAGTAACCCCAACGGCCAGCGGTAGTGCAAGGCACGGGCTTGCCGGCAGGCGCGCTGATCCCACAGTGCCATGCAGGCCAGCAAGCGGTCGTTTTGCGTAACCGTGTAGAAGGTGGTGTGGCTGTTTTGCAGCCATGCGCGCAACCACTCGGCCTGCAAAACCGGCGCGAATTGGTAAGCGCAGGCCTGTGCGTTGTACCAGTTGCACAGCGCAGCAAGAGTGGTGTGCGATGTGCGATCGTTTGTGTCCAAAGCCTGCCACAGCCTGTGGCGCTTGCCGCGCGTGGCGGGCAGCAGCATGGTCACCATGTCGTTCAAGGCGGTATAGCGCGGCAGGCCGGGCATATGGGCTTCGAGCAGGCGGCGGGCAGGGTGGTTGTCTACGGCAATGGCGGTGTACCACAGGGGGGCGGGGGGCTGGTCGCACAAATCGCGCACGGCGGCAAAGCCTTGCCGCACAATGCGTAGGCGTTGTCGCCAGGCAGGCGCAATGCGCAAGCCGCCCAGATAGCCTAGCTCGGCTGGCTGGCCGTTGCAGTGCACGGGCTGGCGGGTGTAGGTGCACATGCCCACCGGCTGGCGGCTCATCTGTTCGCGGGCGATGATGGTTTGCTCTGTGCCAAACAGGCGGCTGCCGGCAAAATAATTCGGCTCGCGCGTAAGCGCCATGCTGACCCAGCCCGGCATGGCGTTGTCCAGCAGCAGGGCGCGCAGGTCGGCCTCATCGGCAGGGGTGGCGAGTTGGTAGTTTACGGAGTGCGCGGCAGCCATCTTTGCCTCAAGCGGCTACTTCAATCAATGGGGCAGTGTCGCGCAAATCGCCCAAGGGGTAGCCGTTGCGCAGCGCCACTTCGTTGCGGTGCATGGCGTTGATGGGGAAGAAATTGCGCCACATGAAAAAGTCCATGCGGTTGCGTTTTTGCCGCTTCAGAATGCTGGGCCAGCTGTAAAAACGCCTGCGCGCAGCTACGCAGCCCTGGGTGATTTGTTCGGGCGTGAGCTGCTCGGGCACAAAAGGCAGGTCGTTGTAGCGGTAGCGTTTGTCCAGCCACCAGTTCTCGAAGCGCAGGCGGCCTTCGTCTTGCAGGCGTTTGTACAGCGGCGTGCCCGGAAACGGCGTGAGGTGGTTGAAGGCGGCGATGTACATGTCCTGCTCGGTGGCAAAGTCAACCGCCGCATCGAACGATTCTGCCGAATCGTGCGGGTAGCCAAACACAAAGTGGCCGTACACGCCAAGGCGGTGCTTGCGCAAATGTGCCAGCGCGCCGATGTAGCCGCTTTTCATGGTGTTGAACTGCTTGTGCATGAGGCGCAGGTTGCGCGTATCCAGCGATTCGAACCCGATCAGCACGCCCCGGCATCCCGCGCGCGAGAGGGCGGCGACAAAGGCTTCGTCATGCGCGGCATGAATGCTCAGTTGCGTCACCCAACGCAGTTTCAACGGCTCCAGCGCATGCAGCAGTTCGCGGCCTGCGGCCAGGTTGCCGGCGAAGTTGTCGTCCACAAAAAAGAAGAGTTTTTTGCTGCCCCGCAGCGTGTGCAGCTCCGCCAACACGGTATCTACCGGCCGGGCGCGGTGCGTGCGACCGAAAAAAGTTTGCACTGCGCAAAACTCGCAGGGGAAACGGCAGCCGCGCCCGGTTTCAATCAGGCCGATGGGCAGATAACGCTTGCCGGCAAACACGCGGCGATCCACACGAATGGTGCTCAGGTCCAGGCGCTCGCCGTGGTAGCGGCGCTGCAAGGTGCGGTGGCGGGCGTCATCCATGACTTGTGCCCAAATGGCCTCGGCCTCGCCGGTGACGACCGCATCGCCAAAGCG
>JAGOGU010000135.1 GCA_017996515.1 Allobrachymonas sp. | reverse complement strand
GTACGACATTGAAGAGGATGCCTGCCGCAAAGGGCAGGCAGAGCTTTTGGCATTCAGCGTTGCGCACGCTTTGCCCCTGCGGCATGGCCCGGCTTGACCAAGGCACCGCGCACTTCGATTTGCACTTCGTGCAGCGTTTGCCCATTGGCGCTTTGCAGCGTAATGCGATGTTTGCCGGGCCAAGGCATCCAGGGCACAGTGGCGCCTTTGCCCACGAGCTTGTCGTCAATCAGCCAGCGGCTATTGGCAGATGCTCCGGCAGAGGCTCGCAGCATCAGGCGCTGGCGTTTGGGGGGGATATCCGGGTCCAGCGCCAGCAAGCTGCCATGCACCGGATTGAGGATATGGGCTGTTGCCGGGTTGGGTTTTTGCTGCGACCGAACGAAGCTGGTTTGCTCTGTGCCTTGTATGAACCATTCCATGCGGGCAGGCTCTGCGTTGTTGCTCGAGGCGATGCCTGCTTTCAGCGCAGGCGCAGAGGCCGGGGATGAAGCGGAGCTGCCAAATTCGACGCGGGTGCGTACCAGCCCGGCGGGTGGCTGCGGGGGGCGGCTGGGGGTGCTGCGGTGCAAATAGCGCATGACTGACGCCCAGATGGGCGCTGCGCCCGTGGTGCCGCTCACATCCCACATGGCTTGCCCTTGCGCATTGCCCACCCATACGCCCACGGTATAGCGCTCGCTGTAGCCAAGGGCCCAGTTGTCGCGCATGTCTTTGCTGGTGCCGGTTTTGACGGCGCTCCAGAACCTGGTGTGCAATACGCTGTTGCTACCAAAGGTGGGGATGCGGGCGTTGTTGTCAGACAGGATATGGCTCACGATGAAACTGGCGCGCGCATCCAGCGCCTGTCTGAATGCTGGCTGGAGCGCGGGCTTGGATGCCGGTTGGCTAGTTGATGCAGCCGCTTGCTGCTGGTCTGGCTGGAACAGTATGCGCGTTTCGCTGTAACGTCCTCCGTTGGCCAAAGCGCGGTAGGCATTGCTGAGTTGTAACAGGCTCATCTCGGCACTGCCCAATGCCAGGCTGTAGCCGTAATAGTCGCCTGTGTGTGACAGGCTAATGCCCAGACGCTGCAACTGTTCGGCAAAACGATTGACGCCGACCATGCCAATGGTGCGCACGGCAGGCACGTTGAGAGAAGAAGCCATGGCCTGCCGCAGGGACACCCAACCGCGAAAATGGCGGTCGTAATTTTTGGGTACATACAGGCCGCTTTGGGTGGGAATGGCTGCGGCCGAATCATCCAGTAGCGAGGCAGCCGTCAAGCGGCGTTCGGCAATGGCTTGCGCGTACAAAAACGGTTTGAGGGTAGATCCGGGTTGGCGCAAGGCCAGCACGTAATCCACCTGCGGTGCCGAACTGGTGCTGGCAGAAGCGCCCACCCAGGCCAGAACCTCGCCCGTGGCGTTGTCCAGTACGACGATGGCGCCATCGCGCACATTGCGCCCGGTGAGCTCGTGCATGGTTTGACGCAGTTGCTCAGCCGCATAACGTTGTAGCGGTGCCGACAGGGTCGAGCGCACGCTGCCGCCGCTAGCTTGTTGGCCTGCCAGCAGGCGTTGCGCTACGTGCGGAGCTATGCCTTCGCTGGGCGACCAAGCTTTGCGTTGCATGGCGCCTGTGGCAAACAGGCTGAGCGAATCGCACAGCAAGGGCGTGCGCGGCACATTTTGCAGTTGTGCCAGCAGCCCGCATGCACGCTGTGCAACGGCTGGAGGGGTGGCATTGGGCGCGCGTACCAGAGCTGCGGCAATGGCTGCTTCGCGTGCGTTCAGTCCATGGGCAGCCTTGCCAAACAGGGTACGGCTGAGGGCGTCGATGCCGACGATCTCGCCCCGAAAGGGCACCAGGTTCAGATAGGCTTCGAGAATTTCGCTTTTTTCCCACTGGGCATCGAGTTTTTGCGCCGAAACCGCCTGGCCGAATTTTTGCAGCAGGGTGCGCCGTTGTTGGCCGCGGCGCAGGTCTTCGTTCACAAGCCCCACCAGCTGCATGCTTAAGGTGGAAGCGCCACGGGTTTTTTCGTTCCACAAATTGCCCCAGGCGGCGGCGCTAACGGCTTTCCAGTCCACCCCACTGTGTTCGTAAAAGCGTTTGTCTTCGCTGAAAACCATGGCGGTTTGCAAAGCGGGCGAAATATCTTCAAGCGCTACCCACTGGCCGCGCCGTATATTGGGATTGGTGCGCAGCCGGTGCAGCTCAACGCCATCGCGATCCAGCAGGATGGATTCGGACGAAGCAAATTCCTGCTTGACCTGCGAAAAGCTGGGAATGGCATGGGCGGGCAAGGCGGCGGCAAAAACCAATGCGCATGCGAATGCCCGCAGGCAGATGCCGCGCATGGGGGCTGTTGGCATTGCATCAAGGCGTTTCATGTGGCGTGACAAATATTCCCATCCCGCTGCCCATGGGGTGCCTGCCAGCAGGCAAACGTGATGCAACCACGGGTGATGCGCCCATGCCCCTTGCAGATGGGGTCTGCAAAGATCATGGTGCACCGCCGTGGATGCCCGCCAGGCCATTTATGGCCGTGCATGAACCTGAACCGCCGTGTTGGGCGTAGCGCCAAACACTTCGGGCGCGTACAGAGCCTCTACCCGCGTGGGCGGCAGGTTGAAGGTGCCCACGTTGTTGAGCCGCACGGTGTATTCGATGCTGGTTTTACCTTGGGGCAGGTACTCGTAATACGCGCGCCATGCTTCAAAGCCGCGTTCGATATACGCCAGCCAGCCGCGGCTGCTGCTGCTTTCGCCAGCCGTGGCAATGGCCGAATCACGTCCCAAGCCGCTGCCCAGAATGGTGGCGCCACCAGGCACGGGATCGCTGATGACGACCCAGGTCATATCGCTGTTGGCAGTGATATCAAGCTTGATGCGCCAGACATCGCCACGACTGATCTTGCCTTTAACGGCTTCTTGCACCGGTGTCACGGTTTTTTGCACGCTGTAGCCGGCAGAAAGCGGTGTTTTGAGCGGCACAGCGGCCAGTGCCTGGATAGTGGCCCAAGGTTTGCCGCTACCTTGCTGTTGCACCGCTAGCGTTTCTGGTTTGCTGCCAGGCGCGTTTTGCCAAGGCAGGAAGGCACTGTTGTTGGT
The DNA here is from genome assembly GCA_017996515.1 of Allobrachymonas sp. Classification (GTDB taxonomy): domain Bacteria; phylum Pseudomonadota; class Gammaproteobacteria; order Burkholderiales; family Burkholderiaceae_C; genus Brachymonas. The sequence goes on along the minus strand of JAGOGU010000135.1, from coordinate 1,507 downwards.
GTACATGCCCGTAGCAGGTGGTGCGCCATACCACCAGCGGCTGCTTGCAGCGGCACCGCTGGCGGCGGCCGTGGCGCGGGTGACTGTATTCCAGGTCACTTTTTCGCTTTGTTTACCCAGGCGCAACAGGGTTTCGCCCGCTACCGGGGTGGATTCAAACTTGGCAGCAAATTTTTCCAGCGCCAGCCCGCCCCACAGGTTGGCAGTGGTGGTGTGCCATGCGCCGTTGCGTTGACGACCGATGAAGCCGCTGGCCAAGGAACCCATATCGCCTTGCCAGGCAGGGTTGTTGAGCACAGCCAGAATCAGGCGTGCGGCATTGACATCGCCGTTTTGCATGAGCCACCACCAGTAGTCGCTGTCTTCCGTGCTGAAGACCAGACGGGTGCCTTGGGCGCTCAGGCGGCTGCGCAGGATCTGCTCAGCCTCTTTCAGGCGCTGTTCACGCTCGGGAATGTTGGGCATTCTTTGCAGAATATTGAGCCAGTCGATTACGGCGTGGGTCGGCCAGAGGTTGGGCGTGAGCTGGATGCTGGTGAGCATGTCCGGCTTGGCCTTGCTATAGCGCGCGAGCGCTTCGATAGCTGCCAACTTGCGTACATCGCGGTCGGGTTTGGGACTCCAGAACTTGCGCTCGATCTTGCCTTCCACAAACCGTGTCAGACCCGAGAGCATGGCGTCGCGCTGGGCTGCGGGCAGCTTCCAGCGGGCATCCAGCGTGGCGGCTTCGTGCGTAACAGCCAGCAAATAAGCCGTCAGGGTGTCACTGCCGCGGGCGGCGCTGCCGTCTTGCGGTGGGAAGTAGCTGGCCAGACCGTCCCGATCGAGGTAGTTGGGCAGCTCGGCCACAATACCTTCCCATATGGCGGTATCACGCAGGCCAACGGCCTTGGTGGTTTTTTGTTCCAGACACACGAAGGGGTAGTTGGCGAACCAGTCGCGCACGCTGCTCAAGCCATCGGCCAATGTGGGAACGAGCGTGACTTTGACGCCGCCGCGCGCAGCAGTCTGGCCAGGCGCAGCCAGACTTTGCGGTGGCGGTGCCAGTTCCAGACTGGTGGTGCCATTGACCTGTACCAGCGTGGCCTGTTGCACGGTCACAGGGATTGCAGGCACGATGCGCTGGCTGATTTTGAGCGCATCGCTGGCGTTGCTGCCCGCCGTGTCTTTGGCGGCAATTTCCCATTCGATTTGCTGTTGGGGCGCAAAGGCCAGTTGGGCAGGGGCTGTTACATCCCAAACCAATTCCTGCGAGCCGGCGGCGGCAATGGTGACGGTTTGCGGTTTGAGTTCAAGCTGGCTGGCCTTGGGTGTAACCTCCACCTTCATTTCTTTTTTGGTGGTGTTGCGCAGCGTGAACTGGGCGCGGTACTGGTCGCTCTCACGCACCAGCGGCGGCAGGCCGCTGATGATTTGCAGGTCTTGCGTGGTACGGATGTTGGTTTGGCCGGTACCAAACAGGTCTTGCCCGCTGCTGCCCACGGCCACGATGCGGAAGCTGGTGAGC
>JAGOGU010000134.1 GCA_017996515.1 Allobrachymonas sp. | reverse complement strand
CGTCAGCATCATGAAGATGAAGGCCTGCAGCGTGATCACAAGAATGTGGAAGATAGCCCAGATCGAACCCGCCGCCAGATGGGCAACGCCCAAACCGATATACAGACCACTGAAGCCTTTCCACGCGCCACCGAGCAAAGCGATCAGCATGAACACCAATTCGCCTGCAAACATGTTACCGAACAGCCGCATGCCGTGAGAGATGGTTTTGGAACCGTACTCGATGATCTGCATGATGACGTTAATGGGCGCAATGGCAATATTGTCGCCAAAGGGCGCACTGATCAGCTCATGACCCCAACCACCAAGACCTTTAATCTTGATGCTGTAGTAGATAGACATCAGGAACACCGAGAGAGACATACCCAAGGCGGCCGACAGGTCGGCGGTAGGCACCACACGCAGATAGGCGTGATGCGGATCATGCCCCGCCGCCTCATAAGCCTGTGCCCAACCCCAAGGCAACAGATCCACAGGAATCAAGTCCATGGCATTGAGCAGGAAAATCCACAAAAATACCGTGAGCGCCACAGGAGAAGCCACTTTTAGACTTTGCTCGTTATGGATCAGACCGCGCGCCTGCTTGTCCACAAACTCGACCAGAATTTCAATCGCCGCCTGGAAACGACCCGGCACGCCAGATGTCATTCTGCGAGCAGCAATCCACATGACCAAGCAAGCCAATGCGCCCAGCACAATGCTGAAGAACACGGAATCGGCATTGAAAATGCCGAAATCGACAATTTTGGTTTGCTTGACAGGCTCTAGTGCAAAGTTGTATTGCAAATGCTGTAAATGGTGCTTGATATATTCACCGGCTGTTTGCTCGCTCGCCATAAAAGAACTCCAGACTCAGACACTCGTTTTCAAAACCGTTTGCGCCGATCCGGGCTTACGCAGCCGCGCCACCAAAAGCGCCAACCAATAAGCCTTGACCACCACAACAAAAGCCAAAAGCATCGCCAGCCAATGCAGGTTAGGCACCACACGCGAGGCCACCACCAGCAATGCAACCGACAACAGCAACTTCACCAATTCCCAGCAAAGGATGGAGACAAACCCCATCAGGGCTTGCACCCCATTAGGCAGACCTTTGAGCAGCCACATCGTGGCGCGATAGCCTGACACACACAGCAGCGAAGGCAACAGACCCGCGAACACGCCCCACATAACCGAGAGGCGAACCGTTCGATTCACGTCTAATACCATGCTGCCTGCCAACAGCAATGCGGCAACCACTGCCTGCATCCCCACCGGCAGCCAAGGCGACATCGCGGGTGTTCTGGCGCGCCAAGCATTGGCTTGCTCGGCACTCCAAGGCTTCACTTCACGATCCGCTTCGGCTTGCTTTATCTCTTCCTCGTGCATACCGGCACCTTTTTACAATCAGCGACCCTGTATACAGCCGGGAACATCTCGCCCAGAATTATACCCAGCATATCGCCCTTTCTCGCCCTCGCCATATCTGTTTTTCAGCCCACGAGCCGTTTCGCATGGGCATGACGACGGGTTGCACTTGAACCATGTGCAGCCATCAGCAGAGACTCGCACCTGCAGGAAACACCCAAGGCACTTCGCCGCGCATCCTGCATGGCTCGCATCTATTTTCCACACACAAGCATGGCGCGATGCAGAATTGCAACAGCGCCTGCTTAAAACCCGCCCTTCTTCGCATCAATGCTCGGCGCCGCAGGTTGTTTCAGGATGCGGGCGACCTCCAAGGTATGTGGGCTTTGCGGATAGCGTCGCTGCAGGCCTTGGAACACGGCCATAGCCTGTTCATGGCGCCCCAACCCTTGTTGCAGCACGCGCACGATCAAGGCATACACATCCGGCGTCAGTGGATGACTGGGAAAACGCTTATCAAAGCCCCGCAGCAGCTGCAGCGCCAGCGCGCTGTCATTCGCTTTCCAGGCATCTTTCGCCAACGCCAGCGTGATGACGGCGCTTTGGGGCACATAGGTCGGGGCGTTGTGCGCGCAATCCTTGTATACCTGCAACGCCTCGGAGGGCGAGCGGTTTTTCAATAGCAGTTCGATCCATTGCTGCCCGTGCCGCTGGCGCTCGGCCACATCCGTATCCAGCATCAGCAAACGATGGTAGCGACGGTGTTCGGCCAAGCTGTTGGGGCTATCGTGCAGCCATTGCCGCGCCTGCTCCAACGCTTGTGCGAGCTGCCCTTGCTGCACCATGCGCGAAATGGCGGCATCACGCTGGCGGCCTGCTTCGCGGGCATTGGGTGCAGGCTGCCCTTCCTGCTCTTCGCCTTGGTATTCGTTGATGATGTCGATGCCCAGATTGAAGTGGTACTGGTACATGGTGTAACCGATAAGCGCGGCATTGACCCAGGCAAAATAGGTAAATACCGCGAGTGACCCCGGCCAAAACAACCATGTTGGAATGATGGCTTCCAACAGGTTATATGCCACGGCATAGCCTTGCATCAACAGAAACGTGAAGGCACACAACACCAGATAAGGCCAGCCGACGCCGGTCACGCAACCCCACAGCTCCTGCGGATTGATGGCAGATGCCAGGCTGTGCTCTTTAATCAGCACCATCAAGGTCGCTGGCAACAGCAAAGAAAACAGCAAAAAACCTATTGGCGCAAGCTCGGGCACCCGGGCAACCACAAAAACCAAGGCCATTAGCTGAATGAAAACAGCGCCAACGAACTTCCAAGGCAGTTTCTTCCACTCGTCCTCTTCCTGCATCGGCGTGTATTCATCCAGATTGAAAATGCCGTAAGACGAAAGCGCCGCGATCTTGAAAGCATAGCGGCTGATGGCCAGCATCAGCACCAACAAAATGATCGGGCCCAACAAGGGCACATACACAAAGAGACTGCACGCGGCCAGCGCCAGGCCGTAAATCAGCGATTCGGCTTGCAACGGAAACAGAAAAAACTTGTTCAGGCGCTGCCAGAACGGAGGAATTGCCACTTGAGGCGAGACATGCTCGAAAGAGGTAGACAAGGTTTCGGAAGACATGGATTCAACCATTCAACAATCAAATCATCCCACACACAATATGCATCGCTAACGCACCAAGCTGCGCCGCGCATCCCTACAGCGTCTGCAACACAAATGCACGAGACGCCGATGCAACGCATGCCCCGCGCAGCTCTCGCTCGCCTCACGGCAGCACCACACACCAACATTCGCGCAAGTCCTTGGGTTTTACCAGGCAAAACGTGCAGACACACGCATCACATACGCAACTCGCATACACGCGCCACCAGACCATCCCAAATGCCCGTGACAGCGCTTGACCAACCTGAACAACACGCCGTGCGGATCCGCATAGCCGCACCCGCTATGCGTGAAGGCATCACTGCCGTATTTCGCCCTGCCCCAGCACGATGTATTTGAGCGATGTCAGCCCCTCAATGCCTACCGGGCCGCGCGCGTGGAATTTGTCGGTACTGATACCGATTTCTGCCCCCAGTCCGTATTCAAAGCCATCGGCAAAGCGCGTGCTGGCATTGACCATGACGCTGCTGCTGTCCACCTCGCGCAAAAAACGCTGGGCATGCACATGGTGGTTGGTAACAATGGCCTCGGTATGGTGCGACGAATAGCGGTTGATGTGAGCGATGGCCTCGTCCACCCCATCCACCACACGAACGGCAATGATGGGCGCCAAGTATTCCGTGCTCCAATCCGCTTCGGTGGCCGCGATCAAGCGGGCATCTTTCGTATCGGGGTGTGCAGCCAAAATCGCCATCGACATTTCGTCGCAACGCAGTTCCACGCCCTTGTCTTTGTACGCCTTGCCAATGCGGGGTAAAAATTCTGCCGCCACGCCGCGCGCCACCAGCAGGCTTTCGGTCGTGTTGCAGGGGCTGTATTTTTGCGTTTTGGCATTCACGGCGATTTTCACGGCCATGGCGATATCGCAGGGGTCGTCCACATAGGTATGGCAATTGCCATCCAGATGTTTGATGACCGGCACTTTGGCCTCGGCGCTGATGCGCTCAATCAGGCTCTTGCCGCCGCGGGGGATGATGACATCCACATACTGCGGCATGCTGATGAGTTGCCCCACGGCTTGGCGATCTGTTACCGGCACCATTTGCACGGCGTTGGCGGGCAGGCCAGTGGCTTCCAGTGCCTGCTGCACCAAGGCCGCCAGCGCCTTGTTGGATTCAATCGCTTCGCTGCCACCGCGCAAAATGCAAGCATTGCCGCTTTTGATCGACAGGCTGGCCGCCTCGATCGTGACGTTGGGGCGGCTTTCAAAAATCATGCCGAACACGCCAATGGGCACGCGCATTTGCCCCACGCGAATGCCGCTGGGGCGCTCTTGCAGCCCCGTGACGGTACCGATCACATCGGGCATGGCCGCGAGTTGCAGGCAGCCTTCTTGCAGGGTGTCGATCACTTTGTCGGTCAGCCGCAAGCGATCCACCATCGGCGCGCTCAAGCCTGCGGCCTCGGCTCGCGCAACATCTTGCGCATTGGCCGCCTGCAAAAACTCGTCCTGCTCGGCCAGCAAATCGGCCAAGGCATGCAAGGCAGCATTTTTTTGCGCAGCCGACGCTGCCGCCATGCACGTAGCCGCTTGGCGGGCCTGCTGCCCCAACGTATTCATCAAGGCGGCTACAT